>NZ_JCARSY010000056.1:0-12757 GCF_059641415.1 Vibrio rubrogenes | reverse complement strand
CATTGATGCGCTGTTTTTCTAAAAAGTTGAAATTGAGATGACAATTGAAACGCGTCGAGTTATCACGATAATTTATTTAATCGCAATCCCCATCATGACAGACATAATCCCTTGCGCAGTTTTGATCTTAAAGACCTGTGCCACGTTCACATGCGCAAAACCAGCCTGAATCAACTCATCCTGCATTTCAACCATACCTAAGCCCGATGTCCGGTCTTCATCATCAATGATCCAGTCCCAGTGAATAAATGCACTCCCCTGATTGAGCAGTGAATAAATAATCTCTAAAGACTCCGCCAAATGCGGTAAAAATTCACACACAGAGACGGCAACCACTAAATCAAACTGCTTGCGAAAAGCTGGATGCTGAGCGACGAGCCCTCTCGTCAAAGCATCAACAACAGGCTCAACATTTATCAGTTCTTTTTTATCGAGCTCTTCGATCATGGCCTCTGATGAATCCAACGCAACAATCGAGCGAGCTTGTGGCGACATCATCTCACTTAACAAGCCAGTTCCACATCCGAAATCCAGAATGTGTTTGCCTTCCAAATTAATATTCTTCGTTAATTCGGCAAATACTTTTTCTGTCAGCTCCCTATTGACCTGATCAGATTCCCAAGCCGTAGCGAGTTCATCCCAATCCTTCGCCATCGTGACCTCCATCCAACTTCGATTCAAGGCCTAGGATAACCAAAACAACCTTCGCTTCATAGCGTTACCTCTTCATCACCATACAGATTTGTCACCTACGTCCCAACTCGCTATCACGAAAGTAGAAAATTGGTCATTAGACCAGCAGTTCTCAGCAAAGATCGCTGTCGTGCCTGTCCCCTCAAAAAGTGCCTGTCCTTTTATTGGTCTGACTCATAATCGTCAAGATCTTGCCCATACAACACATAACCCGTTTCCCCCAAATCCAGATTCATCGTTTCTGTTTTCAACTGACCAACAACATAAACAATATCCCATAACTGCCGGATCGGAGCACCGTGCTCAAATTTGACATAAATAATCTGATTCGGAGGCGGTGGCGGGACATGAATACATGCACCGAGAAATGGCACCAGCAGAAATTCTGTCACGGTTTTATCATCTCCCTCCAGTGGAATGACAAATCCGGGGATTCTCACCATTTTTCCATCCAGATCATGCCGGACCCCACCAATTTTCAACTGTGGCGGCGTATCATTGTCATGATCAATGGGTGTTGTGCGAACAGGTGGATCCTGATGTCGTTCCCCTTCAGGAATTAAATCTTCCCATGATAATGTCATGACTGACTGTTGCTGAGTCTGCGCACTGACATGCCCTGACAGTAAACCCAATCCGATATAAAAAAATACCAGCCAAACCGCTTTTCTTTCCATCATAGATTCATCCAAAACTTTATTTTAAGGACTGATTTATCTTGTCCATCAATATACTGAATCAATCTATAAAAAATACCGTCATACAAAAATTTAATGATTTATTCATAAATGATTCATGTTTTTCAGTGTTAATAGGTGACTAATCTCAATGTGGTATCAGTGGATATTATAAAAAAGAAACACGGAGAATTTTTGTGAAAAACAATCATCTTTTATTAGCCAGTGGACTGATGGCGTCTCTTGTCGGTTGTGCATCAACCGGCGACACGTCTCAAATAAATACACCGCAAAAGAATGATGCTTGGTTTGTCCAGGCTCAGCAACAAATTGCCAAAGCAAAAGCGAATAAGCCCATCGCTAAACCGGCTAAAAACGTCATCCTATTCGTTGGCGACGGCATGAGTGTCGGTACAATCACTGCAGCTCGAATTTATGAGGGACAACGTCGCGGAATGCTGGGCGAAGAGTATCAACTCGCAATGGAACAGTTGCCTTACGTCGCCCTTTCTAAGACTTACAATACCGATGCCCAAACCCCTGATTCAGCAGGGACAGCAAGTGCAATGGTCACCGGGGTTAAAACCAAACAAGGCATTATCAGCGTTGATGACAACGTTCAAAGAGGCTTTTGTAACACCCAAATCGGCCACGAAGCCAAAACAGCTTGGGAAATGGCTGCCGAAAAAGGACTGTCCGTGGGAGTCGTTTCAACGGCACGCATTACACACGCAACGCCAGCAACGACTTACGCACACTCAGCCGATCGTGACTGGGAAAATGATACAAAACTCCCAAACATTGCTAAAAACCAAGGTTGTATTGATATTGCGCAGCAATTAATCAATTTTAATGGTGGCAAAGGTATGGATGTTGTTTTCGGTGGTGGACGTCGTGAATTCCTACCAACAACAACGATTGATCCAGAGGGTAAAAAAGGCAAGCGTAAAGATGGTCGTAACCTGATTTCAGAATGGCAGGCGAAACACCCGAATGCACAGTACGTTTACGATAAAACAGGATTTGATGCGCTGAATGGCAATACCAAACAAGCATTTGGTCTATTTGAAAGTAGCCATATGAAATATGAAGCGGACCGCAGAGACGGAGAACCATCCGTGGCAGAAATGACAGCGAAAGCGATTGATATTCTGTCCAAAAATAAAGATGGTTACCTGTTAATGGTTGAAGCCGGACGTATCGATCACGCTCATCATGATGGTAATGCAGCGCGTGCGCTGATTGATACCGTTGCTTATGATGATGCAATCAAAGCAGCATTAGACAAGACCAATCCTGAAGATACTCTCATTATTGTGACTGCAGACCATGCACATACTTTGATTTCAAATGGTTATGCTGATCGTGGCAATCCGATTCTCGGTCTGTCCAAGAAAAATGGTCAGTACAACGTCGATGATTATGGCAAACGTTATACAACGCTTTCATACGGAAATGGACCGGGTGCTGTCAAAGGTGCACGTTCTAATCCCACAGAGCAAGAAGTGATGGATCTAAACTACAGACAGCAATCGCTAGTGAGACTGTCCTCTGAAACCCACTCAGGTGAAGATGTCGCTATTTTCGCCCGCGGCCCTGAAGCCTATCTCTTCCAAGGTGCTGTAGAGCAAAACTACATCTTCCATGTGATGAATGAGGCTCTGGGTTTAACCAAGTAATCATATAGGTGTCGCACCTGATTACTGATTACTACTATCAGACAACGAGAAACCATGCTGAGGGTGTGACTAACTTTCAGCATGGTTTTTTATTTGGACACACACTCTAATTTGGACATACAAAAATACATTCTGAGATACCTTTTTATGAGAGGAGATTCATTCCAAATAGAAATTGCAGGCAGAAGCTTTAATATTTCGTGGATATATCAGAGTATTCTCAAAAGAATCAATATTTACACATGTCTCTAAGCATATCTATTAAATGATTTGCAGTGTACCAGGCAGGATATTAAATCGATAATCCATGGATGCGTTGTTTGTTTAATTGAATTTTTACTGCATTTAATTGTTCCGATGTTCCAATCCAGAGGCAACGTTTTTGTTCCAGTTGGGAACACAAATCGACACTCTCTTTTTGCCCCAAAGATAATCGAACCAAAATTTCGGGCTGATGAGACTCAATATAACCCGTTTTGCCCTCTCTCATCTGTCGGCCAACCCAATCCACCCACTCAATATAATCGATCAAACGAAATGGAATAGCATCTGCTTGTTTCGAACTTGTGTCCTCAGCAAATGGTAGAAGTCCCTGAGGCTTAAATTGACGACACTTGAGTGAATCCAATCGTCTTTTTATCGAAGTATACTGTGAGGTTTCCGGTGTCGGTGCGATACCAGCTCGAACTGGATTCAAGTCTGTATACGCCATGGCAGCCAACAGCGCTTTCTCATCCAGTAGAGCCTGTGATTTGAATCGTCCTTCCCAAAAATGACCGCCACACCGATCCTCTTGGTTGGCCTGCCTAGCAATACTAAAATTAAGCTCTTTCATAAACCAACTGAGAGAGAAAAGTCGCTCACGCCAAAGATGAATCATGTTTTTACAAGCCGGTATTTCAGCTGTAGACACTTGATTCTTCAGATAGCGTAAAATCAGCTGAGGTAACAAATGTTCTTTTCCCCAACGTTCAATGACAGCCTTATCTGAAAGCTGTTGAGCCTTTGCTTGATTAATATGTACAACCAGATGATAGTGGTTACTCATCACAGCATAAGCACAAATATCAATACAGTACACTTGAGCTAAAGCCAGAATTCGCTGCTCAACCCACTGGCGACGGTGCTCATAAGACTGCCCCGTTAGCGGGTCTTGCCCACAAAGAAAAGCACGTCTGACACAACGGGACACACAGTGATAATAAGCAGTGGTACTGAGAGAAACGAGTTGTGCTCTGGCAATTGTCATCAGAAAATCCACATTGATGGGGGAATACTCAAAAGTATTTCAAATCAGAAAGTTAAGATAAATAGGAAGTGTCGTATAGTACGTGTCATGTAACCTTTTCGATGTAATCTTAATGTTGCTCAAGAATGACATACTTATCTTATTCTAAGGTGTCTGTCCTCAGAACCAAAAAACCATGCCGGAGATAAAATCTGCAGCATGGTTTTTATGTGGGTTTTTTATGTGGACACTCGCTTCAAAACGTAAAGTGTGTGTCCTCGGTACCTAGTACCTAGCGTGTCTGTCCCCGGAAGCTGCGTGTCTGTCCCCGGAAGCTGAAGCTCTCGGAAGCTAAGCCGTAGATGGCCCCGTCACCTCACTGGTTACCCGTTCACGACGCTTAACATTCACAAGCTGGACACTAATGGCGGCAAATACCACCAATCCCATCCCACATAAACTTAACCAGTCAGCTTGTGCTGCCTCTATGACGTCTGTCCACCATCCCATAGCGACACATAACTCTGTCAGTAAAAAAGCCATCACAGGCGTCACGGCGATAACAGAACTCACTTGTACCGTTTTCCAATACGTCAGCGATTTGGCAAAAGCCCCATAAGCTACAACAGTATTAAGGCAGCAAAACAGTGCGATTAACCACTCTTCTAATGACATTTTCAGCAAATCTGCCAGAGATGTCAGAGGCAGCATCACGACCATAGCCATGAGATAAATCCCTAACAATATGTTGGATGAATCAAGGTGTTTAAAGAGGGATTTTTGGACCAGCGCATAGAGACTCCATGTTAACGCAGACACGAAAATAATGCTCAGGCCAGTCAGCAAAGCTACAGTTTCGGTCTCACTCCCACTTCTCAATACAGGATGAAAAAAGATCAGTAGCCCCGCAAACAACAAAGCGAAACATCCCCATTGCTGCCATGAAATGTATTCTTTAAAGAAAACCGCGCCCCCAATCGCCAAAAACAAAGGTGCCATTTGCATACTTAATTGGGAGGAGCCCGGAGTCAGATAAACCAAACTCCATGCATAACAGGTGTAATTAATCATTAATAACACCCCGGCCAACCCCAAACGCATCCATTCTGAACGTTTCAATTGCCGATACTGGACTAAACGATTATGCCGTTTTTGCCATAACCAAACGATGGCACCGGCAACTGTAAAACGCAGCCATGTGAGCGTCACTGGATCAGCAAAATCATTCGATAATTTTAATGCTATCGCAATCATTCCCCACGCAATCATGGTTGTACAACTCAATAACAGCCCATATATAAAGTTACGTGATATGTTCACCACTCATCCCCTTGCGAAAAATATCCTTTCTAGACATATCATGCGGTTCTCTTCTCAAACAATCCAATGCATAATGTTTCTAACAATTATGCAAAAAGTGGGATAAACAGATGTTATCGTCAGAATTACAGCATGTAGATATGAAATCACTAATGGGATTACTCTATCTACTGGAAGAACGAAACGTCAGTAAAGCAGCCAATCGCCTGTTTTTAAGTCAGTCTGCGATGAGTCGTCTGTTACAACGTTTGCGTGACGCATTTGACGATCCACTGTTTATCAGGACTTCAAAAGGCATGGTTCCGACCGCGAAAGCCGCTGCGCTTGAATACCCAATTCGCCAGATGATTGAGCAAATGGCTGGTCTCAACTCCATCCGTACTTTTTCTCCGGGTCAAAGTGAGCGCTCATTTCGCTTGCAGACCACCCACTATCAGGCTCAAGCTTATGTGCCTTACATCGCTTCTCGGTTTTATCAAGATGCACCACATGCCTCACTCGAAACCAGCACAATTACAGAAAGCAGCCTAATCCATTCAACCCAACATCATATTGATGTCGTGCTCGCGAGCAATTACATTCAGGTGCCAAACTCATTTGAGCGATGTCTGCTTGGGCGAGAGAAATTTGGTTGTATTATGTCCAGAAATCATCCACTGGCGAAGAAAGACGAAATCACATTGGACGACTACATCCAACATAATCATATTCTGGTGAGTATGGGAGGTACATCCCGAAACTTTATTAATGATGCACTGAAAGAACAAGTCAAAGAACGACGATTTTCTTTCCGTACCCCTTATTTCCTGGCAGCCTTAGCAACCGTAGGACAGACCAATTTATTGCTAAGCTCTAGCCGTTTGCTGGCCGAACGATTCCAGAAACAGTTCGGCCTGACAATTCGAGACCTCCCCTTCCCCTTCCCCGATCCAGAATATTATCTCTGCTGGCCCAAAGCACTGACAGATGATCCCGGTAGTCAGTGGTTTCGCTCGCTTTGTCGGGAAGTGATACAGGATATGATTCCCTATCCAGAGAAAAATATTAGCCCTGAATAGATTAACAATCATTCACCGTTCATCTTTCGGCGAATCCATCACCACCATGGTGGTAATCGAATTGACTTGAGCACATTCTCCCAATACCTCGGAATGGAACCGCTTATAAGCCAGCAAATCTTTCGTCTCAACACGAAGTAAGTACTCATTATCACCAGTAATGTTATGACACTCGGTCACCTCCGGTGCAAACTGTACATGCGTCTCAAATGTCAGCTGAGCGCTTTTACTATGATCCATCTTTAACTCATTGTGTTTAAGAGCACTGCTCGGGCTATAGTAACGATGGCGGTTATAATGTAAACCCGTTTCTTTATCGCTGTCTGCCCCTAAAAGGACAGTCACCTTAACAGGACGGTCGGTACTGTGACTGTCCTTGTAAGATCGTTGTAAGATCGAAAAGCGACTGTCCTCGTACTCGACTGTCCCCATAAG
Source organism: Vibrio rubrogenes (assembly GCF_059641415.1). Taxonomy (NCBI): domain Bacteria; kingdom Pseudomonadati; phylum Pseudomonadota; class Gammaproteobacteria; order Vibrionales; family Vibrionaceae; genus Vibrio; species Vibrio rubrogenes. The sequence continues at coordinate 5,667 of NZ_JCARSY010000056.1, read as the reverse complement.
TAAGAAGACCCACCCAAATCATGAATTTTTCTCATGTTGATAGTGAAGTAAAATGAATTTTAATCAACTCGCAAACCAAGTATAAAAACAGACAGTGCTTCACGTTAGGATAAACGACCGTCGTGTTGAATCAGACGGTTCAGAGAAAATAGCAAAAGACTGTGAAGTAACGATTGGGAAACTAAAAACATAACGATCCCCATCGAAAGAGTAGGAAATGAGTTCAGCTTTTTTAAGGAAATAGGATAACGCTCACTATGAACGACAATTTTACATTTGCGATTAAGAGCATTTGTTTTGATGAAAATTATCAACCATCAGACAATACGCGTATCACGACTAACTTCGCCAATTTGGCCCGGGGCGACAGCCGCCAAGAGAATCTGCGTAATACACTCAGAATGATTGATAATCGTTTCAACGCTTTAGCGCATTGGGATAACCCTCAAGGTGACCGCTACTCTGTCGAACTCGAGATCATCTCCATTGACATGGATATCCAAGGTAATGGTAAAAAGTTTCCATCCATTGAAGTTCTGAAAACCAACATTGTTGATCACAAAACCAACCAACGTATTGACGGCATCGTCGGGAATAACTTTTCTTCTTACGTGCGAGATTACGATTTTAGCGTGCGCCTGCTAGAGCATAATAAAAATCAACCTCAATTCAGTGTCCCCCAAAATTTTGGCGATCTGCATGGCAAGCTGTTTCAGTCTTTCGTCAATTCAGACACATATAAACAGTATTTCCAAAAGCGTCCTGTGATCTGTCTGAGCGTCTCGGATAATAAGATCTATCATCGCACAGGCAATCAGCACCCTATTTTAGGTTTTGAATATCAGCCGAATGAGTCCTCTTTGACTGAGCAATATTTTAAAAAGATGGGGTTGCAGGTTCGCTATTTTATGCCACCGAATAGCGTTGCACCGTTGGCTTTCTATTTCTTTGGTGACCTGTTAAACGATTACTCGAATCTTGAGCTCATCAGTACCATTAGCACCATGGAGACATTCCAAAAAATTTACCGACCCGAAATCTATAATGCCAACGCGGTCGCAGGCGTGTCTTATCAGCCGAATCTGAAGAACCGCGATCATTCATTTACTCAAATTGTTTATGACCGTGAAGAACGCAGTCAACTCGCAATTGAACAGGGAAAATTTGCTGAAGAGCATTTCATCAAACCCTATCAGGCGATACTTGAACAATGGACAGCGGCTTACGCTTAATCAATCACGAGAACGAATGGCAGAATTGACTATGAAAAAGTTATTACCGACTTCAACAGCTGGCAGCTTACCAAAACCTTCTTGGCTTGCTCAACCTGAAACACTTTGGTCACCTTGGAAGCTACAAGGGGAAGAACTCACTGACGGCAAACAAGATGCGCTACGTCTGTCTTTGCACGAACAACAATTGGCTGGGGTTGATATTGTCAGCGACGGAGAGCAAACGCGTCAACACTTTGTCACCACCTTCATTGAACACCTTGATGGTGTTGATTTCGAAAACCGTAAAACAGTTAAGATTCGTAATCGCTATGAGGCAAACGTCCCAACCGTTGTCGGCCCAGTCAGTCGCTCAAAACCCGTCTTTGTCGAAGATGCTAAGTTTCTGCGTCAACAAACAAAGCAACCGATAAAATGGGCTTTACCCGGCCCGATGACGATGATCGATACACTTTATGATGACCATTATAAAAGCCGTGAAAAACTGGCTTGGGAATTTGCCAAAATACTCAATCAAGAAGCGAAAGAATTAGAAGCAGCGGGTGTCGATATTATTCAATTTGATGAGCCTGCTTTTAATGTGTTTTTTGATGAAGTCAACGATTGGGGAATTGCCTGTTTAGAAAAAGCAATCGAAGGGCTCAAGTGTGAGACGGCTGTCCATATTTGTTATGGTTACGGAATCAAAGCCAATACGGATTGGAAAAAAACATTAGGCTCAGAGTGGCGACAGTACGAAGAGATATTCCCTAAACTGCAACAATCAAATATCGATATAATCTCACTTGAATGCCACAACTCTCACGTACCGATTGAACTGCTTGAACTGATTCGGGGTAAGAAAGTGATGGTCGGTGCGATTGATGTCGCAACCAACACTATTGAGACCCCTGAAGAGGTTGCCAATACGCTGCGAGAAACCCTGAAATATGTCGATGCAGATAAGCTCTACCCTTGCACCAACTGTGGTATGGCACCGCTACCTCGTGAAGTCTCTGCGGCGAAACTGAATGCTCTCAGTGCAGGTGCAGCAATTATTCGGAAAGAACTTTCGGCTTAGAGCAGTCCATTACCCAGCTCACAAGATATATTGAAGGCAGACGAAATTAAGCAAGAGCATTGATCACAGCGCACAGCCATACAGTTCAGTGTACACAAAACAGCGGTTGCAAGAATGCAACCGCTGATATTTTCTGCCTTACATTTGTATGGACACACACTTTCATTTGTATGGACACACACTGTTGCCACCCGCAGCGATGAGGCGTCTGTCCCCGTTTATCTGCTGGGTTTCGTGCCAATCGATAATGGTACCGTATTCACAGACAGGTCATGAAGTGTAACCGCTAAGCAGGTATTCATGCATCAACCTCCCACTCAACAAAAGGATCCGGTAATGTTTGCCAAAGATCTTTCCCGGCTAATAACTCTTCCTCACTTAATAAACACGCATCAAGCGCTTTGATCATGGCCACCTGATCCAGCCCCTGACCAATAAATACCAACTCCTGACGCATATCACCAAAAGGCTCGACCCAGTGTTCTTCAATCGCTGACAAGTAATCCGGATCCGTTGGCCATTGCGTTTTAGGTACCGCTTTCCAAAACATTCCGGCAAAACCATAGTGAGCAATACCCCCGGCCTGATTCCACTGTCCGGCAAATTCCGGGCGAGATGCCAACCAGAAATACCCTTTTGAACGAATTAACTTACCGAAATTTGTTGTATTGTGCACAAAGTGATAAAACTTCTCAGGATGGAAAGGACGACGCGCCTGATAACTGAAACTGCTAATGCCATATTCTTCCGTTTCCGGAATATGCTCCCCCCGTAACTCTTTTAGCCAACCGGGCGCTTGTTGAGCCCGCTCAAAATTGAACAATCCAGTATCCAAAACATCGGAGATATCAACCTGTCCATTTTGGATCGGAATAATACGGGCATGAGTGTTCAATGTTTTCAAGATAGCAGTCAGCCGCGCCACTTCTTCAGAAGAGGCGAGATCCGTCTTACTTAACAAAATCACATCAGCAAACTCGACCTGATCAATCAACAAATCAGAAACACTGCGTTCATCCTCTTCCCCGAGATGCTCACCGGTCTCTTGCAACGACTGAGCGGCTTCGTAATCCCGCAAAAAATTTACAGCATCAACAACCGTCACCATGGTATCCAACCGGGCAACATCAGACAGAGAAATCCCTTCATCATCAGTAAACGTAAATGTCTCAGCAACCGGCAGTGGCTCAGAAATACCGGTAGATTCAACCACCAGATAGTCAAAACGATTCTCTTTTGCTAGTTTGCTCACTTCAACCAGCAAATCTTCCCGCAAGGTGCAACAAATACAACCGTTGCTCATTTCCACCAGTTTCTCTTCTTGATGATTCAACGACACTTCGTTTTTCACGGTGGCAGAGTCGATATTGATTTCACTCATATCATTGACGATAACAGCAACACGTCTCCCCTGACGGTTATTGAGAATATGGCTCAGCACTGTCGTTTTTCCTGCCCCCAAAAAACCCGATAGGACGGTGACCGCAATTTTTTTCTGATTCATCTGTCGCACTCCAAAACCGGACCTATGTCTCGATTGATTTCTGTAGATGACTGTCCTTTAAGCAAAGGCTTAATGACCAAACACCATTTTAGATACGTTATAACATAACAAAATAAATTACGAAATACTGCCAGTCCACCTATCCCTTGTGTATGGACACACACTTTTGTTCTTGGTTCTCTTCTGTCTTTTACTTGTAGCGATGCAGGGGTGTCTGTCCCCATTAGGGGCCTACAATCCCAAGTTCGCCCAAAAAGCCCGCGAATACTTGCGTCAGTTAGAAGAAATGTTTGAAGCCGAACAGCGGCACAACAGTCAAGAATTACGCAACGTACTGCTGTATCTGAATAATCTGATTACTACTCATTATGTGCGCTACCATCAAGAGATTGATGGGGAGGATTTGGTGTAGTTAATTGGTTTGTCTGGATTTCGAGCCGCAATTGCGGCTCATTTTACAATAGAAGCTGTAACTCGTCAGCTACGTTCCTAACCGAGACGATACTGCCACCCCGGATATTCACCTCAAGGGTCAGTGGCTACGGGAAGCCGGGGTTGAGACCGGGACGAAGATCACCGCGGACTGTATTGTGCTCATCCCCGATATCAGTTGATATGAATGAAAACAGCCGGGACTATTTTTAGCCCGGCTGTTTTTTGAGGGAGTTTGAATTGTGAACTGGGTTAGAGTGTCTGCACCTGTTAATTTTTGAACGTGAGTTCTATTTTTTTTTCTTCATATAAAAACAGCGAATTTTATAAATTGAATCCTCAAACAGAGATAATTTTACTCTCCAATCTTCATAACTTATATTGTTGGGACACATATCTTTAAATCCTTTGATATTTGAAGCAATACTATAATATCGCTCAATTTCATTTTTATAATATTTAGTGGATATCTTTTTCATTGCTTCATCTTCTGGCAAACCAGAAATTACATTCAAAATACGGATAAAATCATCAACTCCTTTAGATGCCTGAGTTAATCCCCCTTTATTCAAGGTATCAGATATATCCATAGAAACATTTATTAAATTATTTATACGAAGTAATAACATTATTCATCTCCAAAGCCGACTTTTCCACTAAATCTACCTCCATCTGTAACAGTTTGATGGCCTCCTCCTGCCTTATACTTAGAGCCAAATAGACCACCTTGTTGTCCTGCAACTTTTCCTTCAAGTAAGATTTGATCGACTTTGAGAATTGCCGGACGATATCTGATAGCTGAATTTCTGACTTCTTTACTATCCGGTAAAGCCAAAATTATCTGCCTATCTAAAGAACTGGTTGTATCTCTTAGTCCTTGAGTAACAAACACCAAAGATGCTGGTGTTTCACTGTTTATATCACTAAAAGACTCAAACATTTCCCCAGCTTTTCCTCTACGCATATAAATTTGTCCATCAAAAGACTGTACAACACCAAGAGCATCCGCATGAGCTTTTTCTGGTGAGAGTCTGCCAAGTGCTCTATTTTCCAATAGCCGGGTAGCATTCTTATTAGATATCGGTAGAGAGTCATAATTTAACCCATTCCCCATATTCGAAGCGTTTCTGGCAGCCTGACTTTCAGCAATATTAGCAAGAACACGATCCTTCGCAGATTGAGTTGAACTTCCTGCCCCCGGACAATCCCCCACACACTGCGTCAACCCCAGCGGGTCAATCCACCCCGTCGGATTTTTCACATACTGGTAGTTGTTTAAACCACCAGCCAAACCAATCGGGTCGGGGGTGATAAAGCGTCCGGTGCTCGGGCTATAGTAACGATGACGGTTGTAATGTAAACCCGTTTCTGCATCATAATACTGCCCCTGAAAACGCAGCGGGCTGACGATTTCTGCCTTACGCTGATAAGCCACATTA
>NZ_JCARSY010000055.1:0-12782 GCF_059641415.1 Vibrio rubrogenes | reverse complement strand
AAACAGTTGCCTGCTTCCAACTTGATTTGGTCACTCGATTCATTGATAAAATCTTTTTGGATATTTATCGACGAGTGCCCACACAGATTGATTGGTCTATATTGTTAAAGAGCATCTAGCACTTGGCTTGTCGCCTTGGCTAGGGGTGCGTATCTTACGCTTTTCGAAAATCAAGTCAACAGATATTTGCCAACAATTTTTAGGATTTTCTTTTACCTTGAGTTTGCCGTTTTCAGACACTCTCTGTCGGTGAGGCGGCATTATAGGGAACAAATAACTTGTAGCAAGTGATTTTTTTACTTTTTTTCCCGTTTGCTCAAAAAGAAATCAGAAACGTTATAAATAATGTTACAACCTTTGAAGATTATCACAGCAATAGGTTGGAAAAACCCCAGACATAAACGTAAGATTCATCTATCTGTTCTATTTTATTTATGTATTCATCTTTCTTATTAATTGATAAGTAGTATTCCAATATGAATTTAACTAAATATTTTTTGTGGCTTGCCACGTTTGCTGTGTTAGGTGTCATTGCGCTTTCTCAGCTTGCAATTCCCTCGGTTGTCGCTTTTCTGGTTGGATTGGCAGGGGCAACTCTTGTTTTTATTCTCACCTCTCAAAATTCGTCTTCTCAACAGCAGTCACAGATGGCGACAACAACATTATACGTTGGCAATCTCCCCTACAAGGCAAATGAATCGAATGTCAAAAGTCTATTTTCAGATTATGGTGAAGTTTTCGCAGTGCGTTTAATGAAGGACAAACGGACTGGAAAGCGGCGTGGTTTTGGCTTTGTAGTAATGCCAGAGGCTGATGCACAAAAAGCAATTACGAAACTCAATGAGTCTAGTTATATGGATCGGACTCTTAAAGTTCGGGTTGCAAATGATCCAAAAAACCCTGAAGCGGAAAATTCTCAATTTGATTAAATCCCCACTCGGATAAAACTCGTGTCAGTGCTTCACCGTCGTATGGTGAGGTACTGGCAAAAATCCGAGGTGTCTGCGGCGAATGCCTACACATTCTCGGTGAAATCAGACTAATCACTCTTCGAGCAATCGCTTTTCCGGAATCCACCAGAACGACATTCTCTCCCAATGTCTGCTGAATTTCATATCTCAATAGTGGGAAGTGTGTACAGCCGAGTACAGCAACATCGATTCTCCCTTGAAGCGGCTGAAGAATGTTTGCCAGCTCAGACATATTCACGGTGACACCGCGTAATTTGCGTTCAGCCATATCGACCAATGCGGTTGACCCGAGCAGACAGATCTCTTTGTCAGATGAGAAATCCCGAATCAGCTCATGAGTGTAAGGCCGTTGAATGGTTGCAGGTGTCGCAATGAGGCCGACACATCGCTGCGCTAAATTACAAGCAGGTTTAATCGCGGGAACCACGCCAACAACCGGGATATCTAATGTCTTGCGTAAAGTAGGCAGAACAATCGTACTCGCGGTATTGCAGGCAATCACCACAATATCTATCGCCATCTTTGTTACGAGCGACGAGACTAAGGTTTCAACCCGGTTGAGTAGTTTTTGCTGTGGCAGCTCTCCGTATGGATAGCCTTCATTATCGAACAGATAGAAATAGTTGTGCTCGGGGAGCAGCTGCTGAATCTCCCGATAAACCGAGAGACCACCAACACCAGAGTCAAAAATTAGGATATTAGAAACTTTTGAGAACACGTTTGACAACATCGAAATACTAAAGATGAAAATGCATGATACGCTTTCAATCAATTTTGACAATCATGATTTTCAAAAGAAAAGAAACCGCCCGAAGGCGGTTTCTCTGACGTTTAAAACGTATAGGTGATATTGATAGAGTAAGCTCTCGATGGTGATGGATAGCCATAAGATGTTTCATATGACTTGTCAAAAAGATTATCGATACGTCCACCAATAGTTACCGATTCATTAGCCTGATAATTAATTGCCGTATCAACAAGAGAATATGATGGCAAAGTAACAGTATCGAATGCTGAGTTGTCTCGTTTTCCTATATATAGATAATTCACCGATAAATCGAACACATCAAAGGATGCTGTCATATTCCATTTATAGGATACATGCGCGCGACGAGGTAATAGTTCATTTTTGGCGTCTCGGGCATCTTTATATTCAGCACTAATACGATGTTGCACAATGCCGGTATCGAATTCAGATGTCAGTTCGACCCCTTTAATTCGAGACGTCCCGTCGATATTATTGTAAGAATTGCTTGAAAACTCATAATTGATCAAATCGTCAATTTGGTAGTCATAACCAGTCAAAGACCAATATACCGTCTGAATCACACCATGAAAACCAAGCTCAGCATTCTGCGAAGATTCTGGTTTTAAGTGCACATTACCATAAGTAGCGTCATGTAGCTGGTATAAGTCTGGGCCTTTGAAAGCAGTTCCGTAGGAGGCCTTCACTCCAAATTCAGGAATGAGTTGATAGCCTGCGGCTAAATTATAAGTCGCTTTATTGCCGAAGTCCTCGTTATCATCATTACGAATACCGACTTCAAGCTTTGTTTTATCATGATGAAACGAAGCTAACCCATACAGACCGAAATTATCGTGTGAAAACTGTGTATGATTTGTAATATCGTCATATGAGTCTTCTCGCCAATCTACACCCCCGGATAATATCAACGATGGCATTGCTGTATAACTATTTATCCACTGAGCCGTATGTTGTTTAACTTCATCCTGAGTCGTACCTGCACTACCTTTACCCAAAGATTGCTCATATCTCCAAGATTTCTGTCTTTGAGTAGACAACTGTACTTCTGACTGGAGATTATCTGACTTATATTTACCACCAAATCCAGCAGCGATATCTTCTTTCTCGGATTCATACTTATTACCTTGACTATCATATTGGTAGGTATTGTCATAAGCCCGAACGTTGCCAAACAGAGAGACTTGCTGATTTACATCATGTACATAGCCGATTAGCGCATTATTGGTTTCAAAACCATGTCGATCCCCATCATTCTTTCCAGAAACAGGATGAACATTATAACCATCCGTACTTTCATGCCCCACTGCAACATTCAATTGATTGTTATCATGAACTTTAAAGCCAGTGGTAACACTGATTTCCTGAGAATCCAAGCTGCCAAGCCCAACACTTAACTGAGTCTCTTCTTGCTGTGATCGCGCTTTGGTAATGATGTTGATAACACCACCGATAGCTTCAGAACCATATAAAGAAGCACGAGCCCCTCTGACATACTCGATTCTCTCAACATAAGTCAGTGGGATCTGATTAAAATCAACTGAGCCGATTGCTGCACGAGCAAAACGAACACCATCAAGTAAAACCAAAACTTGTGTTGAGCTCGTTCCTCTTACAAACAGCGATGAATTTTGACCTCTCCCGCCATTTTGACTGATTTCTATCCCAATCATATTTCTCAGCAGCTGAGGAATACTCTTCGCTTGACTCCGATGGATATCTTGCTGAGTAATGACTTCAACATCAGCCAATGTGGATTGAGCCGACTGCTCAAACCGATTCGCAGTCACAACCATTGTGTCGGTGTCTGCGTTTGAACTGTCTGCATAAGAATAAAAAGCGCAAGAAAGCTGCGATACCACTGCGATCGCTAAAACTGTTTTTTTCATTTTTATATCCTGAATTCGCGTTAATCTGACCGGAGCTCCTGTTATCTCCCGGTTGCTGGCAGGTCTTCGGACTTAAGAATATGATTACCCTGAGATAACCGCCAAAATCCCGACTTCCCACATCCGATGCAGTGTCTCTTGAGATCTTGTCTTCTATTTACCGCTGCGCGTCAGTTCTGGATTTCCACCAGATTCCCTTTTCAACACCCCATTTGACAAATAGACGCTGTCATTTGGGGGTACCAACTGGCACGATAGTATTGACCTACATAAAGCTTGTCCAGATGATATTCATCTGACTCATGAAGAAAATCCGCTGTGGATCCATGAACAGACTGGACATCATGATGGAATTGAATAAAATCTGCGCTCTTTCATTGTTCGCTCTGTAAAATATTCGCTCTATTAAAGATAAAGGTAATACGATGGCTACTCTTGATGTAAATCCCGCACGCTACCAGAATCAACTGCAAGAGAAAGTCACTCGGCTTACTGAGATGTTTTCTGAATTTCACATGCCGGCACTCGACGTTTTTGAATCACCAGAGCAACACTATCGAATGCGTGCTGAGTTTCGCGTCTGGCATGAAGGCAATGATCTCTACTACATCATGTTCGATCAGCAAACCCGTCAGAAATATCGGGTTGATCAGTTCCCGGCAGCAAGCCAACTGATCAATCAATTGATGTCGGCCTTGATAGAGCAGATCCGCGACAACGACATCCTGCGTCACAAACTGTTTCAGGTTGATTTTTTATCGTCGCTCAGCGGAGAGATTCTGGTCTCACTGCTCTACCACCGTCAGATTGATGAACAGTGGCAACAAGCTGCGCAAACCTTAAAAGACACCCTACGCCAACAAGGTTTTAATCTGAACTTAATCGGCCGTGCGCGAAAAATAAAAATGGTCTTAGATCGTGACTATGTGATCGAAAAACTATCCGTCCATGGTCAAACCTACACATATCAGCAAGTTGAAAACAGTTTTACTCAACCCAATGGTCGGATTGCCGAGAAAATGCTGGAATGGGCCGTTGACTGTACCCGGGACAGCCAGGGGGGGGATCTGTTGGAACTCTACTGTGGCAATGGGAATTTTTCGCTGGCGCTGGCGCAAAATTTCAATCGCGTATTAGCAACCGAACTGGCGAAACCTTCCGTCGATTCTGCGCAATATAACATTGCCGCCAACCACATCGATAATGTGCAGATCATCCGGATGTCCGCAGAAGAATTTACCCAAGCAATGGAAGGAAAACGTGAGTTCCGTCGTCTGAAAGATGCCGGTGTTGATCTCAGCAGCTACCAATGTGAAACGATTTTTGTCGATCCGCCACGTTCCGGCATGGATATCGATACTTGCAAAATGGTGCAGAAATACCCGCGGATTCTTTATATTTCTTGCAACCCGGAAACCCTGAAAGAAAACCTGATGGTTCTGAGTGAAACACACCGCGTTACGCGCTTCGCGCTGTTCGACCAATTCCCCTACACCCACCACATGGAAGCAGGTGTGCTGCTAGAGCGGATTGAATAAAAGTTTGAAGAGATATTCGTTGTTCAAAAATCGCTTTCGGATACGATGCGGGAGCGGTAATTATTTTCAAAAAGTCAGCCTGTCCGGTCAGTTGTGATACTGCCATCACGTTCAATTGCTGAACGAAGATGCGCTGCTGCGTATCATCATCCCCTCTAATGACTACCTCAAGCTTGCCCCTTGGAATCACCGATCATCAGTGATTCCATATTCAGACTGATTGTCGTCTGTAATGCTTCGATAGAACGTAGCAAAGCGGCTCTCTCCTGCTTTTGAGTCGGGTATGCCTCTTGGTGTTTACGGCACTCCATGACGACATTGCACCAAAAAAAGATTTCATCAAGTTTATGTTGGGTACTATTCATAAGCCACATCTCTAACCAATTTTTGATTGTTATCGTTTGATCATGCCGCAAAAAAAATATAAAAAACAGGTGGTATTTTTTGACAGGTTGCAAATGGAATAGCAACGAGTAGTATAATCACGCCAGTTCTTTTATATGCATGATAAGCAACATAGGAATCCGCCCAAAATGGATGTTAGTTCAATAGAAATGGCAAAGGCTTGCACTCAGTTCAGCCGACTGATTTCAAAAATATATGACGATGCCATACATATCAGCTATTCAGTGGTTTCGTTGGACACGCAAGAAATCTATACCTTATCGACGGATTATGACTGGCACCTGAGCTACTGGGATCGAGGATTAAACAGAACCGTGGGAACACGCATGTCACCGGGGCTTTCATCATGGCGGGACAAAGATGAAGAATATCATCATTTATTAAGTAAATTTCGGATCCCGGATAAAGTAGATTATACATGGTTATGCTCACAACGCGCTGAAATCGTCTCTTTAGCCTGCCGCCATCAACTCACCAGTCAGGAAAGTCATCAACTGGCAGTCCTACGTCCTTATCTGGCTTATCATGCTCACAAATTATGGCTGAAACATCAGGTTGCAACGCTCCCCTATCAGTCAATGGCCGCCCTATCCGATACACCAAATACTCATATGAATGAGCAAAACCATTTCCGGTTTGGTGATATTGTCCTGACCGCGAAAGAAATGAGTACCATCCGCCTTCTGTTATCTTTTCATTCCCCCAAAGAAATCGCCTGGCAACATCATTGCAGTGAATCTGCGGAACGAAAACGCATTGAAACCATCAAGAGAAAGATTCGTTGTACCGGCAATCGAGCCACCTTTTTTCAGTTACTCCAAAAACACGGGATACTTGATGCATGTCTGGATGTTTACACCACGTCTCTTTAACCTGTCGGGATCTCGATAAAAGCCAGAGATTCTATGCGCAATTCGGCTATACGACACACAAAAGTTACACCGATGAACAAGTCTCGATTGTCATGATGACCACAGAGGCGGGTTCAGCGATTGAGCTGTTCTGTTTTACCGCCGAAAAACACACAACGCCACTGATCTCAGATATCGAATCCGTGCCTAATATTCAAACCATTGGCATCACGCATATCGCCATTCAGGTTGATGACATTGCAGCAACACGTCAGCAACTCGCTCAGTTCGCCCCTTGTACAGAGATAAAACCGGCTCGAATGGGGGGATTTGTTTATTTTTTCACCCATGATCCCGATGGGAACCAGATTGAAATTATTATGGAGAATTAACATGTTAAGTTGGCTACAACGATTGGGGATTGTCTCAGGCAATGCATTCGAGTTTTACGATATTGCAGTCTATGCTGCTATCTCTCCTTATTTATCTCATTTGCTATCCAGTCATGGCATCGTCCATTCAGAATGGATGGTGTGGGGAATTTTCGCGCTCAGATTCTTAATCCGGCCACTCGGTGGGCTGGTCATTGGTAAAATTGCGGACACACAAGGAAGAAAAAAAGCCCTGATCATCACCAGCAGCCTGACAGGCAGTGCGACGCTGCTGATGGCGGCTTTACCCGTCAATATCTTGGGAGAGAGTCTTGTGATACTCCTCTTATGTCTGCAAATGATTCAGGCCTTCAGTTTTGGCGGAGAGTATCCGACCATCATTCAATACCTGCACCAAGGGAGCCAACGTGAACAACATGCTCGTATCAGCAGTCTGATTGTTGCCAGTTCAATTGTTGGGGTGATTGCATCCGTCTTAATCGTGATGGGGCTGAAAGGCACCTTATCTGAAAGCCAGATGCAAGCTTATGGATGGCGTATCCCTTTAATTATTGGCGCAGTGAACATTGCCATGAGTTTTTGGTTCCGCCTGCGCTTGCCCGCTGCGCTTCCGACCCCACAGCCGACTCGCTTAACCAACGATGTAAGAACCACAGTCAGGATCGGTTTGGTGTCTGTGACAGGAGCGGTAGTTTTCTACGTCCAGAATATTTCCAGCACCATTTTAGCCAAAGATTTCCCCATTCAACCGTTTGCCTTGGTCAATTCGGTGACCTTACTTGTGATGATCTTGCTGGTCGGATGGATCACGGACAAATATCTGTCATCACCAACGAAAAGCTTTTCGGGCGGATTGTTGGCCGGTTTGGTGGTTTCTTACCCGGCTTATTACCTGCTGATTCATAGTCATGATGGGTGGCAGCAATGGATCGCATTTATCACGATTAGCCTGATTTCAGCACTGATTTTAGCCAATCTGGCGACGGTGCTATTTTCCATTGCCCGCAACAACACCACTTCTCTGGGGCTTGGCTATAACGTTGCTCTCTCAGTTTTTGGTGGCATGAGCCCGTTAATTGTGAGTTTCCTGTCTGGGTATGATGCCAGTTATGTCGGTGCATATGCCGCATTGACAACCATACCGGCACTCATTGGTATTTACGCATTCTCGGCACCATCGTTAACTCTCCAGTCAGAAATGAATACATAACTCGGCTTTGCAGAACCGGAATATCGCACGGTAGCCCTGACATTGAGTGAGGGCTACTCGCGTCGTCCCCCCTCAAATACTTTCTCTCTCGATAACGCTCCAAAAATCATCATCCCAATGACCTACTGCCTGCATCTGGCATCCTCCTCAAACACCCTTCCTGTAAAAACGAAAATCTCAGCACCTTAAGCTTATTTTCCGATTGAATCCTGTCGAAGATTTGATCAATAATGACCCAAAGCCATTAGCAATTAATAATCATTATCATTTAAAAACACAAGGGATACACCATGTTGTACGACTTCCAATGCGCAGACGTCCGCAGAAACGAGGGATAATTCATGCCAAAAGGACAACACCAAGCACACCTTTTTACGCCTTTAATGATATCCGCTAAACCCGTATTACCACAGCTCGGTGCAGGCATATTCGCTGAGGCCGTTGCCGGTTTAGCAAAGTTAGCAGCACTCTGGTGTCTCATTCACCTGATAGAAGATCTCGCAATTATCTGGGTACTCTATGCGTGTGTCTGTTGGGGAGTGGGAGCGATTTGTTCATCCGCTGCATCGTGGATTTCCCATCAGGCCGAAGCCGATTTTTCCTCACGGCTACGCCGTCAGGTTGCTACTCACTTAACACAGCTCCCGACCCGGACTTTAGCGCGCTACGACGACAACGCACTGCGACGGTTAGTCTCTGAAGATATTAGCGCCCTGCATCATGTGGTTGCCCACTTACCCGCAGAAATCGTGACTTTTATGATTGTCCCTGTCGCTTCGGTGATCATGCTGCTCGTGATGTCTGGCCCAATCTCTTTACTCGCCTTACTCCCCGGATGCCTCGCGGCCATGTATTACCTGATTTTAATGCCGCGTTACTCTGTGCGTTATAATGCTGAGCGAGTGGATGCAATGGAGACAATCGTCACCGCGATTAACGACTATGTTCGTGGAATCCGAATCAACCGGCTGTTTGACGCGCAGTCAGGAGCGCTTGCCGATTACCATGCAGCAACCAACCGCTTCACTCAAGGTATGGTCACATGGGTCAGTCATGTGGCAACCGCAGCCGCAATTGCCACCGCACTATTACAAGCGGTTGCAACATTTGCGATTGCTTATTGGGCATCTTATCAACTCAGCCCAGTATCGATCGCGGCAACGATGCTTTTCGGGCTGGCAATCGTCACCCCGTCGTTACGCCTCGGACATGGTCTCGACTACCTTGCCGCCGGGCGTGCGGCCGGCCAACGGCTCGCTCAATTACTGCATGAAACGCCACTTCCCAGAGGTGACGCTGCACTTCAGGCTGCTCATGCTGAACTCACCATACAAAACATCTGCATCACTACCGAGAACGGCACGTTGATTGATAATTTATCTCATCGATTCTTGCCCGGAAAACTCACCGTCATCACGGGGCCAAGTGGTAGCGGAAAAACCACGCTTCTGCGTATCCTTGCCGGATTTGAACAACCGGAGAGCGGAGAGGTTCGTCTGGGAGCGCAAAATATAACCACGCTCGATGAGCAAGCCCGCCACCGGCAGATTCAGCTCATACCACAAACAAAACCCGTCCTAAATACGACGGTGCGGGATAATTTATTGCTGACAGCGCCGAAGGCCAGTGACGAACGGCTCCATGATGCGCTGAATCATGCCCAAATTGACATCGACTTAGATGCGAATGCAGCATTACTGTCCGGCGGAGAGCAGCAAAGAGTCGGGCTTGCACGCTTGTTCTTAAGCCCGGCAAAGATACTACTGCTGGATGAACCAACCAGTGCTTTAGACCACTCTCGGGCAAATCAACTGATGGCGGCCTTGCTACATGTGACTCACACCCAAAATAAAACCCTGATCATGGTAACCCATGATCCAGCGCTGGCTTCTCAAGCCGACCAACACATGCATCTCGAAAAATCGCCACAACAACAAAAGGAATTCACGGTATGACTTTCGCGGCTCACCAATCCGGCTCTACCCCACCGATATGGCCATTACATACCAAGCGTCGGCTGATTTGGATTAGCATCAGCTGGTGTTTCGTTGCTGCACTGGAAGCCACTGCCTATACCGTGCTGGCACAGACTATCACGCTCCAACAAGATCCGGTTTGGGTCATAGTCTCAGCCGGTATTGCCGTACTCATTATGATACTCACAACCCGGGCCGGTTTTTTCTGCGGAGTGCGGCTGTCCGGTGATTTATTTGAAATGCTGGGGCAGGCATTTGCCCGAGCCAAACTTTCATGGTTTACCGACACTCGCCGGGCTCAACTGGCGATGTTGGCTTCTCAAGGTATTCCGGGGTTTATGAGTGTTCCGGCCCATCAGATGCAGACTTTCCTGCATGCACCACTGCTTCCCCTGTTTCTGGTCTGTGGCATTGCATGGTTATCAGGGCCAGAAGTGGCTGTCATTACCGCCGGCACACTGGCGCTGTCACTGTATCTGCAATTTAAAGCTCAGATGGCACTGATGGAAAGTGATAAAACAAGGCATGATGCCAATATCGGAACCGCAAACGCTACCATCGAATTTGTTGACCATCTGGAGCTGTTGCGTACCACCGCAGGGCCGACAAGAGCAATCAAACGCATCGAACAACAATGGCAAACCCAAGAAGGTATTCTAGCCACGACCAACCGGGCAGCGGCTAAAGCAACGTTAGTCTCAGCAGTCGCCAAATCTCTACCGTTAGTCTGTATCAGTGCTTATCTGACTATCACTCAAATCAGCTCCCCGCTTATGACACTGGCCTTATTGGTTTTAGTGACCAGAGCAGCGGCACCGCTGGGTGAACTGGCACTGGCTGGCCTGAGTATTAATAATTTACGTGCCGCATGGAACGACTACCTCAAAAATACCTTAGTGCCGACCTTACCTGAACCCGATGCAAGCGAAGCTTTGGTTCCCGATGGACACCATATTTCCCTGAAATGTATCAGCCAGACACCTGTTCTCAGTCAATTGAGTGCTGAAATTGAACCGGGCGCAAATGTCATTATTTCTGGTCCGAGTGGTTGCGGCAAAAGTACCTTGGTTGAACTCATCATGCGCTTTGATGATCCGCAAAGTGGCGAGATTACCTTCGGTGGCGTGCCCTTGAATCAGATGCGCTACGCTGAACTGAGTTCGCATATTGCTTATGTTGCACAAGAGCCAGTGGTGTTTACCGGGACTCTGGCTGAAAATATTCTTTTAGGACATGCCGGTGCAAGCCGCTCAGAAGTAGAAAGCGCAGCACGACAAGCGATGTTAAGCCACGTCATTGACCGCTCACCGAAAGGGATTGATCAGCCCGTCGGCCATCAAGGCAGCTTACTTTCCGGCGGAGAAAGACAACGTGTTGCGATAGCCCGCGCCCTGCTCAAAACAGCTTCGGTTCTCATTCTTGATGAAGCAACCGCCGCACTCGATGAAGAGACAGAACGCCATGTCGCAGCATTCCTAAGTGATCTGCCTGTAACGCTGATTATCGTCACTCACAGAGACTCGACGATTTGGCGGCCGAGCAAAATCATCACACTGACAGAACCGGCTCAGATGTAGGAACCGCATTGCACTATGTAATCAATGGCCTCATGTAATCATCAATTGCGTCATGGAATAATTGCGCCATAAGATAAACAGATGAATCATCATTCAATCATGGTGGCGTGCGGCAGGATAGCCCCAACAGAACAGACTGTTATGGATTGAAATATGTGAATAACATGGTGTTCCGGGATTTACAGACCCGTACTCTACCTGTAATCATTGTTCTTCTGGCGAATCATAGGCATGACAATGGATAATCGTACCGATACAAAAAAAACTCAGTTGCATCGACGCACTCGATCACCACATACCAGACGCACAGCTTTAATGGATGCAGCTGAACATTTATTTTTAACCAAAGGGATTCATGAGACCCGGATCGAAGATATTACGGCAGCGGCTCATGTTGCCAAAGGGACCTTTTATATTTACTTTCATTCGCGCGATAGCCTGTTACACGCCTTACAACAGCGTTTTATGACCAGCTTTTGTGCCCGGATTGAGACAGCACTGACACAATGTCAATCCGATGATTGGCAATCGCAACTCCACAACTGGTTCACAACCGCAATCGATGGCTTACTGGATCAAATTATTCTTCACGACATGCTCTTTCAGGATATCCATCCAAAGCAAGGGCGAAGTCTGATGAGCGAAAACCCGGTCATTGAACAGTTATGTTCCCTGTTACAGCAAGGTGATAAAGCGAATGCATGGCAGGTTACAGACGCCAAAATGATGGCTTTGATGATGTTTCATGCCATGCACGGATTAGTCGATGACGCACTGGCACGAGGGGATATCAACTGTCGTCCATCTTTAGTCAGCACATTAACAGAAACTTTTAGTAAAGCGCTCAGGCAATAAACAGGAATGGTTTAGACATTGTTTCCTGACAGAATCCAAGCGCGCGATACAGCATACGGGATCGCCTTACATATATTCGGCACCGATATTTCATCTGTCTCAAAAATAAATCTGTCTCAAAAATAAAACATTTCCGTGATACTTATTCCACTTCTTTCAGGCAACTTTTTGCTCACCGGGCAACTTCTTGCTCGCCTCTGGGCAAGATCTTGCTTGTATTTACATTTATATTTTTATAACCATCTGATTTTATTGATGTGATCGAGTTGGCACACCCCTTGCTCTTATCGTTCAAGAGCCTAAAGGTTCTATGTGCATTAAAAACATGAACTTATTATAGATAATTGAAGGAATT
>NZ_JCARSY010000054.1:0-12868 GCF_059641415.1 Vibrio rubrogenes | reverse complement strand
CGCATTGGCAACAAAATATTCAACGACATCCTGCTCACATAACCAGTCGCCACCGCCAACCGTATCATTAAAGTGGTTATCCAGACTGTCTTCTTCTTTGATGACGGCAGCGGAACCACCTTCGGCAGCAACGGAGTGAGAACGCATGGGATAGACTTTAGAAATCAAGGCGACTTCTAATTCTGGGTTTGCTTCGGTGGCTGCAATCGCAGAACGTAGTCCTGCACCGCCGGCACCAATAATTGCGATATCTGTGGTTAAAGTTTTCACAGCTATCCTCCAAGTGTAAAAATAATCAATTCAAAAGTACCGGGGTACTTTCCACATCAAACAAGTGAGTATACCGACCCGTGAGGGTCGGATACTGATGCATTCTTGTTATTCTGAAATGAATGCTTATTTTCCTTGGGCTGACAGTATTGCTTTTTGGTATTGTCTGAAGATTAAACGTGACTCAGAGCTGAGCAGGTCCGGACACTTATCAATTATTATGTTTAATCTCAGTTTATTATTTCAAAGGATGCGCCGGTGGCGCATCTTCGTTGTTGTATTGGAACGATTGTCATCGTCCCTTATTTCTTATTTCAGTAATTCTAAGATCACGGTAGCCAAAATCAGCATAAAGGCTCCGCCGATTCGAGATGAAATTTGAGCAAATGGCATCAATTCCATCCGTTTTGATGCCGCCAGTACAGCTACATCTCCGGTTCCGCCCATATTGGCCATACACAGACCGGCAGTGATTGCCGCTTCGATGGCATAGAATCCCATCAATCGACCAATCAACGCAGCGCCAACGACCGCACCAACGACAGTCGCCAAGACCATCAGGAAGTATTCAACATTCAATGAAGCGATGATCTGATTGAGATCGGTATACGCGACACCGATACCGACTAACAGTGCTGGCGTCAGGTTATCGACCACAAACTTGTACCATGCGTGTGCCGATTTTTCGAGTTCACGGGGAATCACACCCATGACTTTGATAAATGCAACGAACAGGATCATCAGTGCATAGGTGTGCATACTGATGACTTCAGTGAGCATCGTACCGACAAAAAACATGGTGATCGCAAGTAATGCGCCGATGCCTAAAGTATCAACAGATGGTTTTTCGTTTACTTCTTCTACCGATGGCTGTTGTGAGCCACGGATCAACTGACCGTTGCCTGTCAATGACGGATAGACGCTGCCTAATTTGTTAAGCAGGCCTGCGATAACAATCGCCATCGCATTACCGATAGCCAGTGCCGGAACCATTTTTGACATCAGTTCAGCAGCTGTCATCGTGGTGTTGCCGGACATGATCTCAACCAGAGGGACGGCACCGGCACCCATGCCACCACCCATGATTGGTAGTGCAATCAACATGATAGAATCGAAGAACCCGTCTCCGACCATGAAACCGACAAGTCCGGCGAACAGAAACGCAAAAATGACACCACCGAAAATCACCGGGATATACTTCAGCGCAGCTTTTTTGAGGATTTCTCTGTCCATACCTAAGATCGAACCGGTGACCAAACTGGCGATAAAGAAAGAGAGGAAGCCACCGCTTTTCATAAATGTGGTAATTGAGCCGGCAATTTGCTGAGGCATGAAATCACTGTGAAACAGATAAGAAGAACCGAAAATAATGGCAATGGCACCGCCACCAAAAAACTGGTTCAGAATGGGGGTTTTGTCCCCGATGACATTCAAAATATATCCGACGACGGCCATTACACCGATTGCGCCAATGATTCCCGTTGGCATTTTATTTTGGATTGTGGCGAGCAAAATCACTGCCGCAGAAAGCGCAAAGATGATATGAATCATGCGCTTATCCGTATGGTTGATAGAGTTATTGGTTAACATAGCTTACCTGCACCTTGTTTGTTTCTGTAGGGGGTGGGTGTTTTTGATTTTGTGGGGGGAGTCTATCAACACTGTGGCGAAGAAAGATTGATTTTATGGCTAATGTAACTATCTTGTGCTTTTGTAACTTTTGTTCATCGGTGATAAAGCAGAATGAACAAGGCGAGTGGTCAGGAATAAAGCATTGTGATGAAACAATCGGCTCATCCGATAATCACAACGGATGGTTTTCTGCGAGAGACCCAAATTATGCTCTCCCGCAGAAAAGTGAGAATCGGCCACATTTTAGCTGTGACATGATTGTCCGGTGAGGTTGAACCGTGGTGGAGACGTGTTGATGCGTCCTTCCGGTCACCGATTTATACAGAAAAACGTTTAATTTGTGTTGCCAGCGATTCGATACTTATCACCGCATCTTGCACCGACTGATTCACCGTATTGGACATATTTCTGATCTGTTTCGACATCTCTGAAAGGTTCGCCAAGTTGGTATTAATTTCATTGGCAACCAGACTCTGCTCATCTGTTGCACTGGCTGTTTGCAACGTTAGCTCTTGAATTTGATCCGAAGATGATTTCACCGTGTCGAGCAAATCTTTTGTCTGAGCATTCAGGGTTTCGGTACTGGTGGCAATATCGACACTTGTTTTGATGGATTGAACCGCTTCTGATACCTCGTTTTGGAGGCTATTGATCATCTGGCGAATATCTTCAGTAGATAGCTGGGTTTTACTTGCTAAATTTCTGACTTCATCAGCGACCACCGCAAATCCCCGGCCTTGATCACCGGCTCGCGCAGCTTCAATGGCAGCATTCAGCGCCAATAGATTGGTCTGTTCGGAAATATTGAGAATCACATCTAAAACGGATGAAATTTTTTCGGAGCTGTGGGACAAGCGTTCAATGACAACTGAGGCATGTTCAATCTGTTGAGTTAAATCATGTAACCGCTCGGTTGAATGAAGAATGGATGCTTCCCCTTCATCAACCAGCCGGGAAAGCAACTCAACCTGTGTGGCTGTTTCTGATGCATTTTGGGCGACCTCTTTCGTCGCAGAACTCATCTCCTCGATTGCGGTGACGACCATATCCAGCGACTGATCTTCTTTATCACTGAGCGATGAGGATTCTGCGGCGGCATGGCTGATGGTTTTCATCTCGTCTTGAATGCTGCCACAACCATTTCTGATTTGGCGGATAATATGACCGAGCTTATCGACAAAACCATCCAGCTCGCGACTCAGATCACCAGTTTCATCTGATTTCCGGCTATTAATCCGGCGCGTCAAGTCACCATCGCCCTGACTGATTTGATGGATATCAGAGGTGATTTTTTTGATGGCGTTGGAAATATTTTTCGGGGCAAACCAAGCAAGCATGAGGCTTGAAAATAAGACAATTACGGAAAGAATCGAAACAAACAGCTTGAATTGATCAGCGTGGCGATTAATTTGTTGTTTCTCTTGGGTTGCATATTTGGTGATCAGTTCTTCAGACCCGTCATATAAATGTCTTAATTTCTTGAATGAATCAAAACCACGAGTCAAAAATAAGTTAACCGCTAAATCATGCTGTTGATTTTCTAATGCTTTTAATACGGCAGTGTGTTCTGCGTGCCATCGTTGGTAATAGCTTTGAAAAGATGAGAGATAATTAACTATTTCCGGCTCATCTTTAGTCATTTGTATAAAAGCTTGCATTCGATCCAATGCCTGTTGTGCATTGGACATGACTTCTTCTTTGAGTGTCGGTTGATTAATCAGTGCATCATCATCACCCGGTGAAAAAATTAATGTTGAGAGAGCGAGCCGGGATTGATAAAGATCTCGGTCAGCATTCTGAATTAAGTTGGCACCTTGCGAATATCGCCCGGTATTATACTGGATATAGCTTACCAGTTGATAGGCTGCGACCACGACCATAAGAAATACAATGCTGAGTAAAGAAAAATTAAAGGTATATCTGGCTCTTATTGTTCTAACACGCAATAGGTTCATCCTGCTTCTCCTTAGCCAAATGATCACCCTAAAGCCTGCAAACAGTCATTTTTGACTGTTTGCAGGCTGATTGATGTGATGAATTATTCGTTATTAATAAAATCCATATCAAATCTAACGAATAGTATAGGGCAGTTATTTTTTCAAGAGATAGCCGACGGTCGGTTGTATTTGTTGTGGCGTTCTTTGAGGGGCAGCCGGTTTAATGATGAACCCAATGCCGACTAAAAACATGATACATGCGGCAACCTGTGCAAGACTTAGAACTTCATCATACATCAAATATCCGGAGAGCAAGGCAAATACGGGCACTAATAAAGTCAGCGGTGCCGTGGTACTGAGCGGATAACGAATCAGGAGCCGGTTCCATACCCAGTAGCCAAACAATGTGGTTGGATAAGCCTGAAAGACAACGGCGATGGTCGTCTTCACATCCCAAACCTTAACCGCATGGAATATGATCTCCGAGCCGTAAATGCTCATCGCAAAAAGTACCAGAGGAATCGGCGCAAAGAGCATTCCCCAGACGTTAAATGCAAAGGCTTGGGTGGTTTTTGAGGCTTTGACAATCATGCCCATGATGGTCCAGCAAGTCGCAGCGATCATAATAAACATCAACCCCTGTGGCGTAATATTACCATTCGTTGCCGCCACCAAGACTAAAAGTGCCGCGAGCGCTGCTACAGCACCGATGATTTTGCGTTTTGAGATCTGTTCTTTTTGGATCCATACCCCGGCGGCCATACTAATCAACGCGTTCGATGAGAGCAGTACGGAAGACATACCGGAAGAGAGCCCCGCAGTAATCGACCAGGATGCCATCCCCCATATACCGACTCCGAACACTAAACCATAAGCAAACAAATAACGCCAAGCCACATTCGGCCTGCGGATAAAGAATATCGCAGGTATCACGGCTAAGGTAAATCGGGCCGCTGTCGCCAGTAATGGATGTACTTCTGTAATGCCCAACTTAATCATTGAGAAGTTAAATCCCCAAATCGCCATGACAACAATCGCCAAAAATAAATCGTTTCTTATCATTACTGTTCTCCTGTTCACTTGAAAAACAGTATGACTCGGGTACAGTTAAGGGTACAGATACAATTTTTTACATTAAAACCAGTACAGTGGTGGCCTATGAGTATGTACAAGATGATAGCGAGTCAATTTATTCGCGAGATTGAAGCGGGTCAGCTGGCTGAGGGAAGTCGTCTGCCTTCACTACGACAGCTCGCAAAACAGCAGGCCGTCAGTATGTCGACAGCAGTGAGCTGTTACCAAGAACTGGAGTCCCAAGGCTGGATCCATGCGCGTCCTCAGGCTGGGTATTATGTGTCGCTACGGCGCCATAAACATCACACCCCGGAGTGGGCGCAGTTTGTGAGCCGGGTTTCTCAGGTCAGACAAACATTTGCTGCTTCTGCCAAACATAACGGGCCACTCGGGATTTCAACCACCTATCTTGATGACATGGCGTTGAATGCGCTTGAGCAGAGTTTTCGCCGCGTCAGCAAACGGCTCGGCCAGCGACTCAATCAATATCCTCATCCGCAAGGCGAACCTTCACTACGTCATGCGTTCAGTGCTCATTTTGCCAAGCTCGGACTCCATATCAACCCGGATGAACTGGTGATCACATCCGGATGTATGCCGGCCATTAAGTCAGCGGTCGAAGCTTGTACGCAAGTCGGGGACGCGATTGCAATCAGTTCACCTTGTTTTAGTGGCATCTTAGATTTACTCGGACAAATGGGACGTCGTATCGTCGAAATTCCATCGCTCGACGAAGGCATCGATCTTGACCAACTGGAACAGCATTTACAGCAAGGAAGTGTGAAGGCGGGGATTTTCTGCACATCGCATATGAACCCGCAAGGGATCACCATGTCTGCTCAGCAGAAGCAGAAGCTGGCAGCGCTGGCAAACCATTACCAAGTACCGATGATCGAAGATGATGTCTATCTTGAGCTTTCCTATGCAGAACATACGCCTTTACCTGCGAAGTATTACGATCAAGGCGGTTATATTCTTTGGTGCGGTTCGATATCGAAAAGCCTGTCACCGAGCTATCGTCTGGGGTGGTGTTTGCCCGGTCGATTCACCGCAGAGTATGTGCATCAGCATACGGCCTCTTTCTTTGGCGTTTCTCTGCCCATTCAGCTCGCGGTGGCTGATTTTGTTGAATCCGGTCACTATGCCAAACAACTGAAACGCCGTCGCAGCCGGTTGCTTAACTTAAGGCAAGCGTATCTTAGCTTTTTATCGGCACGTTTGCCGGATAAGGTGAAGATAAGTAATCCACAAGGCGGCATGGTGCTCTGGCTACAGGTGCCTGATCTGAATCTCACCCGATTCACTGACCTTATCGAAGCATATAAGATTGATATTCGTTTGGGGCAGTTATTCAGTACGCTGTCGCTCTACAATGATTGTTTCAGGATTAATATTGGTTTTGAGCTCACTCCGAAGGTGGAGAATGAATTAAATCTGCTGGTTGAGGCGATTAAGCAATCGAGTGATGTCAGGCACGAAGTCTGACCGACATTTGAGATAGCCGTTGTAGCGAAGCTGTGTACCGGGCACCAACTAAATGGGTGCCCGGTGCGGTTGAGCATGTGAATGAAATGACGTCACGCTCTCCAATTAGTTAGATTGCGCCACTTGCCCTAACTTCAGCCAAGTATCAATCACGGTATCCGGATTGAGTGACACAGAACTGATCCCCTGTTCCATCAGCCATGCAGCCAGATCGTCATGATCAGACGGGCCTTGACCGCAGATCCCGACATATTTGCCGGCATTGGTTGCCGCTTCAATTGCCATTTTCAGCATCGCTTTCACCGCCGGGTTACGCTCGTCAAACAGGTGTGCGACATCACCGGAATCTCGATCCAGCCCCAGTGTCAGCTGGGTCATATCATTCGAGCCGATCGAGAAGCCGTCAAAGTGCTTCAAAAACTCATCCGCCAGTATGGCATTGGAGGGCAGTTCACACATCATGATCACTTTGAGCCCTTGATCGCCCCGTCTCAGACCAAATTTTGCCAGCAAGTCAATCACCGATGACGCTTCATCCGGGGTGCGAACAAATGGGATCATAATCTCGACGTTTTTCAGCCCCATTTCCTGACGCACCCGTTTAATCGCCTGCGTCTCCAGCTCAAAACAGTCTTCAAAGGTCGGTGAAATGTAGCGGGATGCACCGCGGAAACCAAGCATCGGATTCTCTTCATGCGGTTCGTAGTTTCGGCCACCGACCAGATTGCTGTACTCGTTTGATTTAAAGTCAGACATCCGGACAATGACGCGCTTCGGCCAGAAGGCGGCAGCAATCGTTGCAATTCCTTCCGTCAGCTTACTGACGTAGAAATCGATCGGATCCTGATAGCCTTTGATGTGCTGACGAATCTCAGCTTTGAGGGCATCATCTTGGGTATCGAATTCAAGCAGCGCTTTCGGATGAATCCCGATCATCTTGTTGATGATAAATTCCAGGCGCGCCAAGCCAACCCCTTCATTGGGAATCTGAGCAAAATCGAAAGCGCGATCAGGGTTACCGACATTCATCATCACTTTGGTGGGGAGGTTTGGCAGTTCATCGACCGAAGAACGACGTACTTCGAAATCGAGCTGACCCCGGTAAACATAGCCGGTTTCGCCTTCGGCACATGATACGGTGACCAGTGCTCCGTCTTGTAAATCGCTGGTGGCGGTGCCACAACCGACAATCGCGGGAATACCGAGTTCACGGGCGATAATTGCAGCATGGCAGGTTCGGCCACCTCGGTTGGTCACAATCGCAGCAGCTTTTTTCATCACCGGTTCCCAGTCAGGGTCGGTCATGTCGGTGACCAGAATATCGCCTTGTTGCACCAGCGACATTTGATCAAGTGAGTCAACCAAGCGCACTTTCCCTGAGCCGATACGCTGACCGATGGCCCGGCCTTCAAGCAGCACATCAGCCTTCGTATTGAGTTGGAAACGCTCGATAACACTGGTTTCATTTTGTGAGCAAACCGTTTCCGGGCGAGCCTGAACAATGTAAAGCTTGCCGTCAATACCATCTTTGGCCCATTCAATATCCATCGGGCGCTGATAATGTTGTTCAATGATCATCGCCTGTTGCGCCAGTGCTCTGATTTCATCATCATTTAAAGAGAACTGCTGACGCTCTTGCTCATTGGTGTCAATAATTTCGACTTGTTTGCCGATTTCTTGCCGCTCAGAGTAAATCATCTTGACCATTTTAGAGCCGAAGGTTTTCTTCACAATGGCGGTCTGACCGGCTTCCAGTAAGGGTTTATGGACATAGAATTCATCCGGATTGACCGCACCCTGAACGACCATTTCACCCAGTCCCCAGGCGGAAGTGATAAACACAACCTGATCAAAGCCTGACTCCGTATCCAAGGTAAACATCACACCTGAAGAGGCTTTATCTGAGCGCACCATCCGTTGGATACCGGCTGATAATGCAATGCCGCGGTGGTCAAAACCCTGATGCACCCGGTATGAAATCGCGCGATCATTAAACAGGGACGCGTAGACATGTTTGGTGGCTTCAAGGACGGCATCAATGCCTTTGACATTGAGGAAGGTTTCTTGTTGCCCGGCAAAAGAGGCATCCGGTAAATCTTCAGCGGTGGCCGATGATCGGACCGCAACGGAAATTTCAGCATTGTTTTCGGTCAACACTGCGTAATTGTCACGAATTTCCTGTTCTAAATCGGCAGGAAACGGGGCTTGTAAAATCCATTGACGAATGGTGGCTCCGGTCTGACGTAATGCGTCAATATCGTCAACGTTAAGTGCATCAAGCAGTTGATGAATGCGATTATCTAACCCCTCATAATCTAGGAATTGATTAAATGCATACGAGGTAGTCGCAAAGCCGTTTGGCACAGAGACACCAGCGTTGGACAGATTTGAAACCATTTCACCGAGTGAAGCATTTTTACCACCGACCTTATCGACATCTTGCATCGATAAGTTGTTGAACCAGAGGGTATTGTTGGGCATTTCTTTCTCCAGAAGTATGACTTTGTTATTGGTTTTGGTAATCGTTTACATTTGCCGACTAAAAAATAACCAAGGATATTTTCAAAGCTGTGGCACTTGTCGTTGAATACCGAAGGTCGTTCTGTTTATAGTGTGATAATGATGCTAATCAAAATAATTTGAAAGTTTAAATAAAATATGCAAATTGATAGTCAAAGTCGTGACGTATTCTACGTTTCTGATGGTACAGCGATTACATGTGAGACTATAGGACATGCTGTATTAGGTCAGTTTCCCTTCATCGTCAATGAGAAAACTTTTCCATTTGTCGAAAGTGATGAAAAATTGACAGATGTGATCAAACAGATTGAATCTTCTTATCAACAACATGGTGTACCACCGTTGGTTTTTTTCTCGATTGTGGTCCCGCATATTCGTGCCAGACTCCTTCAGGTGTCTGCCCATTGTTACGACGTGCTGGAAAACATTGTTCAGCGTGTGCAGTCTGATACTCAGACTGCACCACAGCCGAAATTGCAGCGCTCACGGAGTATCAGCAAAAATACCGATACTTATTTTGATCGGATTGCTGCTATCGAATATACCTTGGCCCATGATGATGGTATATCTCTGAAAGATATTGGACAGGCTGATATTGTGCTGCTTGGGGTTTCCCGAAGTGGTAAAACCCCGACCAGCCTTTACATGGCAATGCAGTTCGGACTGCGGGTAGTCAATTACCCGTTTATTCATGATGATATGCGTTCGCTCAAGCTCTTGCCGGCGTTTGAGATTCATCGGCATAAACTATTCGGTCTGACTATCAACGCAGAACGCTTAACGGCAATTCGGCAGAATCGTCTGGCGGGGAGTGAATATGCCAGCATCCGTCAATGTGAGCATGAGCTGGCAAATGTGGAAGCGTTATTTCGCCGTGAAGCGATTCCTTATATCAATACCAGCTCACTGTCGGTTGAGGAAATTTCAGCCCGCATTCTCGAAAAAGCGGGCTTGAAACGCCACCTCTGTTAGCCAGTCACGCAGATAAAAGACCGGTGAGTTTACCCCTGTTCGGCAAAGTCGAGCAGCGTCTGACCGGTCATCCGGTAGATAATCCATTCATCCTGAGGTTCAGCACCGATACTTTGATAAAAGTCGATGGATGGCTGATTCCAGTCGAGCACGGTCCACTCAAAGCGGCCACAATCTTTGCTGACCGCCAGACGAGCGAGATATTTCATTAACGCTTTGCCTGCCCCGAGGCCACGGTGCTGTTCACTGACATATAAATCTTCCAGATACAGGCCATATTGACCCAGCCAAGTCGAATAGTTGAAGAAGTAAACGGCAAAGCCGATGGGCTGATTATCTGCTTCACAAATCAGGGCATGGGCACGAACGTCGTCACCGAATAACTTGCGTTCAATCGATTCGACGCTATTGGCGACTGCATCAGGCTCTTTCTCATAAATCGCCAGTTGATTGATAAAATCTAAAATGGTCGCTGCGTCTGAAATTGTGGCAGGTCTGATATGAATGGTCATGATTTCCTTGCTTTGGTTGACTCAGGTTAGTGACAGTGTATGCTCAAATGAATTATGAATGAAGTGCACTTTATTCAGGCTTCATATGAACAGTATTCATGACAGATGGTTACCCATCAAGAAACAGTCCCATGCGTAAATTTCCTAATCTAGATTTGAACTTACTTAAGGTGTTCGCCAGTTTATATCATACGGGCTCGGTAACGCTCAGCGCCGATGAACTGAATATCAGTCAGTCAGCGTGTAGTCATGCCCTGCAACGTTTGCGAGAGCGGCTTGGGGATGACCTGTTCATCCGGATTGAAAATCGTATGTTACCGACAGCTTATTCTGAGCGGTTAGCTGAACAAGTTTTGCCGGGATTGGCATTACTGGGGCAGGGGCTGGCCTCATCGCATCCTTTTACACCGGAGGATACGCATATATTCCGGATCGCCGTGACGGATTATACATCATGGTGTCTGCGGGAATTTATCACTTACCTGAGCGAGTCGTTTCCTCATATCCACATTGAATTTATCCAGTTGGCCGAACGATTACCGGAGGCAGCGCTAAAATCGTCAGCTATCGATCTGGTATGTGGGTTTGCCCATCAACAGGAAGAATCAGAAAGTCTGAATCGCTTGGTCTGGCTGAGCGACTACTATGTCAGTGTGCGGTGTCAGAGTCATCCGGTGGCTGAGCATCTTTCACTGGCTCAGTTTCTTCAGTATCCACATATTTTGGTGACACCGTGGAATGAATCCAGAGGGATTGTTGATATTACATTGTCACGGCAAAGAAAAAGGCGCCAAATTGCGATTCGGACTGCCAGTGTTCTGGCGGCACCTTATTTTTTGCAGCAGACATCTTATTTGCTGGCCGCACCGTCCCGGTATGCTGAGACCATTGCTGAAAGCTTATCGCTGCGTTTATCACCTATGCCGTTAGATGTACCGGATTATCAGCTGACGCTTTACTGGCATAAAACCCGTCATAACGACCCGAAAATCGCATGGTTTGTCCGGTTGTTCAGCGATTTTCATCAATGTTCATGAATGACGGTGACGGGAGTGGTTGATTTGGATGGAGTGAAATCTTTTTAAAAAGCCAACTTGATCGATGTTCTCAGGGTATAATTCATGGATGATTTTTCAGCTATCTCCTAACAAAAAATCTTGAGCAGGATGCGAATCAATCCGACCCTGATTACGTGCGCTGAACTTAAACCTAGGTCTTTTGGGGTACTTTTTCGGCCTTAAAAAGTACCTGGGGCGCTTTCGGAGATGGCAATGAGATCGAAGAAAGTCATTGCGTCCCAAACTCAGCATCATCCTCTTACTTTTTCAGCCTCCGGCGTTGCAGTTTGACGTACAATCAGCGTCAGTGATTTCAGAGGCATCGATGTTCTGTGCGCCAGTTACTCTTGCAGAGATGCAAGCGTAACCAGAAGATCTTTTTTGTTTTGATTGAAGAGGTTTCAGCGGAACAATCGGCTCCCAAATTTGACGCACAATCAGCGTCAGTGATTTCAGAGGCATCGATGTTCTGTGCGCCAGTTACTCTTGCAGAGATGCAAGCGTAACCAGAAAATCTTTTTTGTTTGGCTTGGTCGCGGGTTGTCCAGAACCAGCTTTTACGGGCGTCCTGCCCGGAAAAGCTTAATCATTCTTCCATGAATGATTTTCTTGGTTGAGTGGTTGATTTGAATTGGGTGAAATCTCTTTAAGGCGAAGCCAACTTGATCGATGTTCTCAGGGTAAAATTCATGGATGAATTTTAAGCTTTTCGTGAGCAGGAGCGAATAAAAGCGACCCTGATTACGTGCGCTGAACTCAAAAAAGATGCTTTTGGTTCCTTTTGCATCCATCAAAAGGAACTGGGGCGCAGTCGGAGATGCAAATAAGATCGAAGAAAGTCATTGCGTCCCAAACTCAGCAGCATCCTTTTACTTTTCCAGCCATCGGCGTTGTAGTTTGACGCACAATTCCGTTCCTCGATTTCAGTCGCATTGGTGCTCTGTGCGCCAGTTCATCTTTCAGAGATGAAAGACGAACCAGAAAATCTTTTTTGTTGGGCTTGGTCGCGCGTTTTCCAGAACCAGCTTTTACGGGCGTCCTGCCCGGAAAAGCCTAACCATTCATCCTTGAATGGTTTTCTTTGGTTTGGTGGTTGATTTGAATAAAGTGAAACATTGAATCAACGAAGCTCAACTGATCGATGTTCTCAGGGTAAAATTCAGGGATGAATTTTAAGCTTTTCGTGAGCAGGAGCGAATAAAAGCGCCCCTGATTACGCGCACCGAACTCAAAAAAGATGCTTTTGGTTCCTTTTGCATCCATCAAAAGGAACTGGGGCGCAGTCGGAGATGGCAATGAGAGCGAGGAACGGGATTGCGCACCAAACCAACAGATTTACTATTGAACACACCAAGCTACAATTTAATCACCTCAACCGAGCCTCCCTGTTACCCCCATTCCAAAAATA
>NZ_JCARSY010000053.1:0-13628 GCF_059641415.1 Vibrio rubrogenes | reverse complement strand
AAATGCTGCAATTATTAGCATCGCTGTTTTTCTGGATGCTTTCATTGGTGGCCCCCTAACGGGAGCCAGTATGAATCCAGCAAGAAGTTTTGGACCTGCGCTAGCTACAGGATATTGGGATACTCAATGGTTATATTGGTGTGCTCCACTCGTTGGTGGATTGGTGGCTATTGTTTGTAGTCGACTATTTATCTCAGAAAACGACACCACCTCGCTGGAATGTAATGATAGGCTATCTCAATAAAGCCTGTTATCTATTTACAATCTATTTGAGGAATAACTGAACTACTATAACAATAGTTATATAAATATTTAATAGCCTCTGATTTATTTATATCAGAGGCTATATTTAAAATTAATAATTCACTTTTTGACTTCGTCTTTCTAATATGATGACATCACGCCATTTGCCATGCATTTCACCCACTTTTTCGCGAAGCCCGACTTTCCTAAATCCTTGATTATAGTGTAATCGGAGACTTGCTAAATTTTCAGGAAATATACCGGATAGTAAAGTCCAGTAGCCTGCTTTTTCTGACTCGTTGATTACTGTGGACAAGAGTTGTTTCCCTGCCCCGAGTTGGTGATGTTGAGGGCTGATATAGATACTTATTTCAGCAACACCCCGATAAGCATGGCGGCTGGAATAAGGGGACAACGCAACCCAACCAATGACTTGGTCATCTATACAGGCTACATAACGACAAATATCTATATGGTCCTTGTCCCATTCATTCCACTCCGGTGCGAAGGTCTGAAATGTGGCATTGCCACT
The DNA here is from genome assembly GCF_059641415.1 of Vibrio rubrogenes. Taxonomy (NCBI): domain Bacteria; kingdom Pseudomonadati; phylum Pseudomonadota; class Gammaproteobacteria; order Vibrionales; family Vibrionaceae; genus Vibrio; species Vibrio rubrogenes. Next base: position 12,853 of record NZ_JCARSY010000053.1, on the reverse strand, counting down.
ATTGATACCAGCTTGGTAAATCGTTTTGACAGCATCCCAATCCTTATTCTGCATCGATCTAATATTTATTCCAGACATTCTACTCTCCTATATAAATTCATTTCCATTTCATACAAGACTGATCTGTAAATATCATCATATGATATAAAGATCAATCTGAATAAATTAAAAAATCATACTAAAACGTATTTAAATATTTATAATTTTTCCGCCTTAAATCACTATATCAAAGGGGATAAATAATTTTTACTTCTGTGTTTATAACCCACTATGGGCTTTATTGCGTAATTCGATGGAACGAATCAATGCATGATTCTTGTCTCGTTTGACCTGAGCGACACTGCCTTCCTCAGGAACTTCCAATGTCAGATAAACATACGGAACTTCAACCCGGAGTAATGTTTCATCCTCAATCCCCTGATAAAGTATTTCCGTATCGACCAATACCGGAAAAGCTGATTTGTCGTCGATAGAAATCCAGACCAACTCATTTCCCAATAAGCTCAGAACCCGGAATCTTTCCTGTTCAAACTCAAGCACTTCATTGATTCGAAACATGCCGCGCTCCTATCAGGTGATTCATATTTTCAAGCTGGAGATCCTTGACGAGCAGCCGATGGAATTCCGTCGTCATATCGAAATGAAAACAGCGCTGGGCGAGAAGCTGCCTGATTTCATACAGAGACTGTCCTTCCGGCAGCCGGTAACTGACATCCAGATGCTTGCACAGATCGACAACGGTGCGGTTTGGGGACAATTCGAACTGCGCCGAATAATAAGCCGTTCTTTCCAGCAACAACTCATCGGTCAGCTCATCTCGTTGCGACGGATACAACCAACCTATGTTTCGAACCATCACCGGTGAAATATCTTTCTCAGTAACCAGAAACCACGGGATTTTCTTCAGCGCCCAGTAACGGCGTTCAATCTCTAGTTTTTCAACCACCCGAGGATCTTGCAACGCCTCGGCATATTTACCCTGAATGGCAAATTTAGGCTGTTCGGTATCGAGACTATTGACCAGAAAATCGGAAGACATATACAGATCAACACCGCTATTCGCCGGGTGTCTGATCCCGTTTTCTCCGGCGATTTGCCGAGTCTCCGAGCGTTCCAAAGGAAACTGTTCGCGGATATCGGTAATTTGAGGGTTCCATTCGAGCGTGAAGAAAATGGCGAGTTCCAGATCGGAAAAAAGGTGATGGATTCGTTGCGTCTTGTGACCGAAAACGCGATGAGAACGTCCTTCGGAAGGAACATCCCGAACCGTCAGCCAAGGCTGATAATCAACACCCCGGCCACTTCCCCGGCCTTCTTTAAGCCAGCGTCCATATCGGGTTTCCGACGCCGAATATTTATTTTTTGCCATAAAAAACCGCTATCCCATGCTGATAAAACAAGCATAAGGACAACGGATTGAGTATACAACTCTATTACCCTGCTACATTTGCATTAAACTTTGAAATTAATACTTAGACCAATTGTCAATAAGCCAATCAAACACATTTTTTTGACTTCTCGTTGTTCCAGGAAGATGATCATGGATCATTTTTTCGGCTTTTTGTCCAGATAAAGAGCTAGATAGTCCCTTTTCATCTAAAACCTTATTAACCATATACAAGACTTCATAGCCTTCCTTTCGACTAAATAAAGTACTATCCGGTACTCCTCTTACTTCTGGATCATCATTACCATAAACAGTCCAGCTATAATCATTATATTTCATGTCTGACTTATTGAAGTTAGCCATTTCTATTTCCTTATTGATACCAATCATTAATTTATGATTTAACTCTATTGGACGTTCAAGATGCTCAAAACACTCACACGCCAATAACCAACAAGTAGAATATCAAATTAATTTAACCTCGTATAAGAAGACGATTTAAAGATCAAACAAAAAGCTAATTTTTCGAAGATCAAAAATGGCGGTAACCACATCGATTACTGCCATTTCAGGATGATACTTTAATACTTAGTATGAGACTTTTTTACTCTCCTACAACAATATTTTAGGCACCTAATCCCTTACTCGACCGTCACCGCTTTCGCAAGATTTCTCGGCTGATCGACGTCGGTACCTTTGATTAACGCGACGTGATAAGACAGCAGCTGCATGGGGACGGTGTAGAATATCGGAGCCGTGATTTCGTGGACGTGCGGCATCTTGATGATTTTCATACCTTCACTGTCTTCAAAACCGGCTTTCTCATCAGCGAAAACATAGAGCAAGCCGCCACGAGCCCGGACTTCTTCTACGTTGGATTTCAGTTTTTCCAGTAGGTCATTGTTCGGTGCAATCACAACGACAGGCATATCTGCATCGATCAATGCCAGCGGGCCATGTTTTAGCTCTCCGGCCGCATAAGCTTCAGCATGAATGTAAGAAATTTCTTTGAGTTTCAATGCGGCTTCCATAGCGATCGGATAATACTCGCCACGACCTAAGAAAAGGGTGTGGTTCTTATCCGCAAAATCTTCCGCCAGTGCTTCAATTGCCTTATCAAAGGCTAAAGCACTTTCGATCTGAACGGGTAATTCATGGATCGCTTGCACGATGTCGGCTTCTTTTTCAGCATCGATATTGCCTTTCTGACGGCCTAAGCCGACCACCAACATCAGCATCGCGGCCAGCTGAGTGGTAAATGCTTTGGTGGATGCAACACCGATTTCTGTGCCGGCACGGGTCATAAATGCAAAATCGGATTCACGAACCAGAGAGGAACCGGACACATTACAAATCGTCATCGCGGCCATATAGCCTTTTTCTTTTGCGATGCGTAAGGCTGCCAGTGTATCCGCGGTTTCTCCAGACTGAGATAAGGTAATCAGCAAGCTGTTAGGGCGAACCACAAATTTACGGTATCTGAACTCGGAGGCGATTTCGACATCACAACTGACACCAGCCAATGACTCAAACCAGTATCGGGCTGCCATACCAGAGTTATACGATGTCCCGCACGCAATGATCTGAACGTGTTCGACTTTACTCAAAATCTCTTTCGCATGAGTGCCAATACTGTCGATAATCACCGAGTTGTGCGTTACCCGACCTTCCATTGTTTGTTTCAGTGCGTTCGGCTGTTCAAAAATTTCTTTTTGCATAAAGTGACGATATTGACCTTTATCGCCGGCATCATGTTCCGCATTCGATTCGATGATCTCACGTTCAACCTGATTGCCTTGTTCATCAAAAACGGTCACACTTCTGCGGGTAATCTCGGCGACATCCCCTTCTTCAAGGTACATAAAGCGACGCGTCACACTTAATAAAGCCAGTTGGTCCGAAGCCAGAAAGTTTTCACCGACCCCAAATCCAATCACAATCGGGCTACCTGAACGTGCCACAACCAAACGGCTGGGATCACGACTATCAAGCACAACCGTGCCATATGCCCCTTCGAGCTGCTTGGCGGTTTTCTGCAGGGCTTCAACCAGTGATTCACTTTGGCGCAATTCCCATTCAACTAAGTGGGCAATGACTTCTGTATCAGTCTGAGACTCAAAGACGTAGCCTCGGCTTTGGAGTAGTTCTCGCAGGACCTCATGGTTTTCAATAATCCCATTGTGTACAACAGCAATATCACCGGAAACATGAGGATGGGCATTGATTTCAGACGGTTCGCCATGCGTCGCCCAGCGAGTATGTGCAATACCCGTCCCCCCAATCACATTGGCATCACTGACGGCATCGGCCAGCGCCTGCACTTTGCCAAGGCGGCGAATCCGGGTGCAATGGTTTTGCTCATCAACAATTGCAACCCCTGCCGAATCATAACCCCGGTATTCCAGACGACGTAGCCCTTCGACCAATATTTCTGCAATATCACGCTGTGCCACAGCACCAACAATTCCACACATAATTCATAACTCCACTTAAATTTCAATATACTCTGTTCCGATAGCAAGGTATTTGATTCTGGCACCTTGTTCATCCGAACCATTTAATTCGCTTTACTTTGAATGACTCTCACCTGATTGGCTACGATCATTGCCATTTGCTCATCCGTAATATTGCTATCAGTCACCAGCACATCAATTTGATCCCAACCCAGTTCAAGGTTGGGAATTTTGCGACCAATCTTGTCTGATTCAGCCATCACCACCACTTCACGAGAAACTTCAGCCATCACACGACTGAGCCCTGTCAGCTCATTAAATGTGGTCGTTCCCCGTGACAAATCAATCCCGTCACATCCGATGAATAACTGATCAAAATCGTAAGAACGTAGCACCGACTCGGCAACCTGCCCCTGAAATGATTCAGAGTGCGGATCCCAAGTTCCTCCCGTCATTAATAATGTCGGTTCGTTTTCCAACTCATGCAGGGCATTGGCAATTTGAAGCGTGTTCGTCATCACAACTAAGCCACGCTTTTCATTTAATTGTGGGATCAATGCTGTGGTTGTACCTCCGCTATCGATGACGATACGGTGATGATCACGAATCAATTTTGCGGCTTCCCGAGCGAGAGATATCTTTTGAACCGAAACATTTTTATCAAATTCATCTGCGACAACTTCTTTCGGAAGAGAAATCGCACCGCCATAACGTCGGAGCAACAACCCATTTTTTTCTAAAGAGGATAAATCCTTGCGAATCGTGACTTCTGAAGTATGAAATCGCTCAGAAAGTAGTTCGACACTCACCTCTCCCATCTGATTGACGAGTTGAACGATTTCATGACGCCTGACTTGTGTGTTTCGTTTTAGCATAAATTAAAAAGCAATAAAGTTTCGATATGAAAGATATAATAATCAACTCGAAACATTTTTGTCTATTTATTTCGATAATAAAAATTAATCTTTCATGCTAAAACATTGTTCTAAGACAACTCTTAGACCGTGATATTCCATTCATTCAGTGTTAGAATTCTGCTCGGCAAAAGTAAGAAAATTACAAAATTGAATGTGAACTTACTGAAAAACCATCGTGTAACGGCTAAAACATAAGAGCCTTACGCGGTTTTCACGCAAAACAAGCGGCTATGTGTAGTTATAAAATAACCGTTTTGTTGAAAGAGTTTCAGCTTTAAAGTGTATTTGACAGAGAAAGCAATCCGGCACTTCAAGAGTAAAAGACAAGGGCCACTGACTACACTTTACGGCACTCATTATCTTTCAAATTGATACAATTATCGGAGCGTATTTTCCATGAAGAAGACCAAAATCGTTTGTACGATTGGCCCTAAAACTGAATCCGTAGAGAAGCTAACTGAACTTGTCAACGCAGGCATGAACGTCATGCGTCTCAACTTCTCTCACGGTGACTACGAAGAGCATGGAACTCGTATTGTGAACTTTCGTCAGGTGATGAAAAACCTTGGCAAGACATTGGCAATTTTGCTGGATACCAAAGGACCGGAAATCCGCACAACGAAGCTAGAAAATGGTGAAGATGTCGATCTCGTTGCAGGACAAACATTTACCTTTACGACAGATACAACCGTCATCGGTAACCAAGAACGAGTTGCTGTAACTTACTCAGGTTTTGCACAAGATTTAAGTATTGGTAATACCATTCTGGTCGATGATGGCCTGCTCGAAATGAAAGTGCTCGAAAAAACAGAAACTGAAGTGACTTGTCAGGTTCTCAACAATGGTGCTTTAGGCGAAAACAAAGGGGTTAACTTACCCGGCGTGTCAGTCAAATTGCCAGCCCTTTCAGACAAAGATAAGTCTGATTTGAAATTCGGTTGTGAGCAAGGCGTCGACTTCGTTGCTGCTTCATTTATCCGTAAAGCAGACGATGTCCGCGAAATCCGTGAATTCCTTGCAGCGCATGGCGGTCAGGATATTCAGATCATTTCTAAAATTGAAAACCAAGAAGGTGTTGATAATTTCGATGAAATTCTCGAACTTTCTGACGGTATCATGGTTGCACGTGGTGATCTGGGGGTTGAAATCCCGGCAGAAGAAGTCATCTTTGCTCAGAAAATGATGATCGAAAAATGTAACCGAGCCAGAAAAGTGGTCATTACTGCAACTCAAATGCTCGATTCTATGATTAAAAATCCACGTCCGACTCGCGCAGAAGCCGGTGACGTTGCAAACGCAATCATGGATGGAACTGATGCTGTAATGCTGTCCGGTGAAACGGCAAAAGGTAAATACCCGGTAGAAGCGGTACGTATGATGGCTCAAATCGCTGCTCGTACAGACAGCGCTCAAAAAGCTGAGCTTGGGTCACGACTCGACAGCCCTCGCCTGAGAATTACAGAAGCAGTATGTAAAGGTGCGGTTGATACAGCTGAAAAACTTGCTGCACCACTGATCGTTGTTGCAACTCAAGGCGGTAAATCAGCACGTTCTGTCAGAAAATATTTCCCGACGGCACACATCATCGCTTTAACCACCAACCAGAAAACTGCAGCACAATTAGTCTTGACGAAAGGTGTCACACCGATCGTTGTTGATTCAATTGACAGCACGGATGATTTCTATATCTCTGGTAAGAAATTGGCTCTGGAAACAGAACTGGGCCGTAAAGGTGATATCGTAGTGATGGTTTCTGGTGCATTAGTTGCTTCAGGAACAACCAACACTGCATCGGTTCATGTACTGTAATTGATTCTGTTTATGTTCCGCTCAAAAAAGCGGTAAACAAACGGGGCGCTGAAGCGCCCCGTTTTCTTTGACTTTCGTCGAACTTACCAACCGAAAAATTCTTTATTATGTGTATTCAACAGTAATACCATCGGTAAAAAATACAGTGCACTCAATTTTATGCCGAGGATCACTAAAGAACCAATTGTTAATCTCACCAGAAAATGATTCAACATACCACTTAGCCTCATTTGCCCAGTATTTTGATCTCCTTATAATTTTTCTTTTACTTCTCTTTAGATGGGTAAAATTGTTGTTCCGGTCAACGCTGGGACGATCATTCAATAAGGTTGGTAGTATACCAATTTTGAGATATTGCTCAATATTCAACCAATATTAAACTTTCGTCTAAGACCGACTGACGCAGACCAACCGGATTAGTTCAATCGATATAACACATCAACACTGTCGCTGATCACAATCGTCTTATCCTGATAATCCTGCAAACCTTCTTTCTGATTCATGGAAACAGCTCGCATCATCATCGGCTTAGCTTGCTGGGAGTGGTAATCAACTTGCCATACAGGGCCGAGTGTCCGTTTAAATCCTTTCGCAATCGAAAGGGCCTTTGTTGATGCATCTTGAATTGCTTTATCACGCGCCTGAGCCTGATATTTCTGATGATCTTTCACCTGAAGCGTAATGCGATCAATGCGGTTAATACCGGATTCCAACGCTGCATCTAAAAATTCATTCAGCTTATCCAACTGTTCAACAGACACGGTAACGCTGCGGCTTGCCCGATAGCCAACCAGCTCAGGTTTTCCTTCGTTAGGATAGTGGTACTGGGGAGCAAGCGATAAATTAGAACTGGAAATTTGTTCAGCTTTGGCACCCAACTCCTGCAATTGTTTTGAGAATTGGCGAACGACCGTATCGACAGTCTCCTTCGCCTGTTCGGCATTTAACGTCGATTGCTCAACCTGAACAGAAAAGACAGCACTGTCCGGCACCACAGTCACTTCACCAAATCCGGTTACAGATATATGTGGGAAGTTTACTTCCGCTGCATAACCGTGTAGACAAAACATCATTAAACTCAGAATCATCAACCGCATAATCTTCACTCCCACATAAACATATTAAGGGTTATCCCCAAATCGTAGAATTCATATGCTGAATCCTTATTTTTAAGTCACTTCGGTATTCAATCATAGGATAGTTTGATTGTAATTAGATCTGATTGTGACAAAAATAACAGAACGCTAACGACAGGCTTAAATAGCAACAAGCCATTCTAATTGTTGGATATATTGTATCTCTGTTACTTTGAATAAATCACACCAGCAGCCGCTTACTGCCGGAAAAAAGAGTAATGCTGAATACGTCACGTCGATACCACATTTCAGCCATAAAAAAGCGGTGTATGACGACACCGCTTTGCTCAGAAAAGTCTGATTAATCTACTTGATCCACTTTGTTTAAATGAACACTCATTTGTGGGAATGGAATTTCAATACCATTTGCGTCAAGCGCTTCTTTAATATTCATCATTAAATCGAAATAGACCGGCCAATAATCTGCGGTTTTAACCCAAGGACGAACAACAAAGTTTACAGATGAATCCGCCAAAGTATGAACACCGATGGTAATATCCGGCTCTTTCAAAATACGCTCATCGCGTTCAACCGTCTCACGGAGAATTCGTTTGGTCTTCTGTAAATCAGCGGAATAGGAAACCCCAATCATGAGGTCAATTCTCCGCGTCGCATGACGTGAATAGTTAGTGATCGCCCCACCGATAACAGAAGAGTTCGGCACGACAACCATTTTATTATCCGGTGTTTTCAAAATTGTTTGAAAGATTTGAATACTTTCAACAGAGCCGGCTACGCCAGCCACTTCGACATAGTCGCCGGATTTAAACGGGCGGAATGCAACAATCAAGATACCGGCAGCAAAGTTTGACAGAGAGCCTTGGAGCGCCAAACCGACAGCTAAACCTGCCGCACCAATCACCGCCACAACCGATGCAGTTTGTACCCCGATCCGTCCTAATGCAGCGATCAGAACGATGACAAATAATAAATAGCGCACCAAGCCATGAATAAATTCGATAACGGCCGAATCCATATCCTTTCTACGCAAGACCTTAGCAACACTACCAGCAACGATTTTGACGAAAATGTTACCAAAGAACAGAATCAGAATCGCTGCGATAATATTCACACCATACTGTAATAAGATATCCGAGTTATTTTCTAACCAGCCATTCACCTGAGATAAGCTCTCAGACAAAGGTATTGCGTCATTCATGAGTGATTCTCCAGCCATTTACTTTCCCTCTTTTTATCATATAAAACTGATTATTTTCTACTGCTACGATATCAACTATCAAACAAGTCATACCAACGCCACACTGATTATATCAGTTATAAAAAAACCCGCTCATCAGAACGGGTTTTCTAACAATAATTTGATATAGATTCAAATTATAGCACGTCAATCGCATTCAAATCTGCAAATGCTTTTTCAAGGCGTTTCACCATAGATGCCTGACCAGCACGCAGCCAAACACGTGGATCATAGTATTTCTTATTCGGTGCATCTTCACCGGTTGGGTTACCGATTTGACCTTGCAGATAATCGTGGTTGTCCGCTTCATACTGACGGATACCATCCCATGTCGCCCACTGAGTATCAGTATCGATGTTCATCTTGATTACACCGTAGCTGATTGATTCTTGGATTTCGGCTTCGCTAGAACCAGAACCACCATGGAATACAAAGTTCAGAGAGTTTTCTGGCAGACCGAATTTCTCGGAAACATGCGCCTGAGAATCACGCAGAATTGTTGGTGTAAGTACAACGTTACCTGGTTTGTAAACACCGTGGACGTTACCGAAAGAAGCCGCGATTGTGAAACGATGGCTGACTGCATTCAGTTTCTCGTATGCATAAGCAACATCTTCAGGAGAAGTGTACAGCTCAGAAGAGTCCATATCTGAGTTATCAACGCCATCTTCTTCACCACCGGTACAACCCAATTCGATTTCAAGCGTCATGTCCATTTTTGCCATGCGCGCTAAATACTTCTCACAAATCTCGATGTTTTCTTCCAGAGTTTCTTCTGACAGATCAATCATGTGAGAAGAGAACAGTGGCTTACCAGTTTCAGCAAAGAATTTTTCACCGGCATCAAGCAGACCGTCGATCCATGGCAGTAGTTTCTTCGCAGCATGGTCAGTATGCAGAATGACAGGAACGCCATAAGCTTCAGCAACAGTATGGACATATTTCGCACCAGCAATCGCCCCCAGAATCTGCGTTTGCTGACCTTCAAGTTTCAGACCTTTACCGGCAAAGAAGCCTGCGCCACCGTTAGAGAACTGAACAATAACAGGAGACTTAACTTTTGCAGCAGCTTCAAGTACCGCATTCACAGAATCAGTACCAACACAGTTGACTGCTGGTAGTGCGAATTTATTTTCTTTCGCTACTTGAAAGACTTTCTGAACATCATCGCCAGAAATGACTCCTGGTTTTACAAAATCGAAGACCTTAGACATGGATTTGATCCTATTTTCTGTCGTTTAAAATAAAACAATTCAATAAACTTTTTACAAACGTATGCTGTAAATGTTTACCTGTAATGGCAATTATTCTAGCAAATAACCATCGCTCTTGCACAATCGCCGTCGGAGGCAAACAGAAAGCGGGAGTCTTGTACTCTCCCGCTTCATATCATTACGCTTTTGCACGTGCTTCCAGCATTTCCACAGCTGGTAGTGTCTTTCCTTCAACAAATTCAAGGAATGCACCACCACCGGTAGAGATATATGATACATCAGCTTTAATGCCGAATTTATCGATTGCAGCAAGCGTATCACCACCACCTGCAACAGAGAACCCTTCTGAATCAGCGATCGCTTGAGAGATACCTCGAGTACCCGCTTCAAAGTTCTTGAATTCGAATACACCAACAGGACCATTCCAAAGAATTGTTTTTGCTTCTTGCAGAATTTTTGCCAGTGCTGCTGTTGAGTCAGGCCCTAAGTCGAAAATCATATCATCATCTTGAACTTCAGAAACATCTTTGATTTCTGCTTCTGCATTTTCGTCAAATGCTTTGGCACAAGCGACATCGGTTGCAACCGGAATTGCACACTCTTCCATTAATTTTTTCGCAGTATCAACAAGGTCTGCTTCATAAAGTGACTTACCAACGTTATGGCCAGCGGCTGCAATAAAGGTATTCGCAATACCGCCGCCAACAACCAATTGGTCAGCTATTTTTGACAAAGACTCAAGTACTGTCAGTTTGGTAGAAACTTTTGAACCACCAACAATCGCAACCATCGGACGAGCTGGGTTGTCCATTGCTTTACCCAAAGCATCCAGTTCATTTGCCAGCAAAGGACCGGCACACGCAATCGGTGCGTGCATGCCCACACCATGAGTCGATGCCTGCGCACGGTGAGCCGTACCAAAAGCATCCATCACAAATACATCACACAACGCGGCATACTGTTTAGACAAGGCTTCATCATTCTTTTTCTCGCCTTTGTTAAAGCGAACGTTCTCAAGCACAACTAGCTCACCGGCATTGAGTGCTAAGCCACTCAGATAATCTTTGGCTAATTTCACTTCACAATCCAGTGCATCTTGTAAGTAGTTTACAACCGGTTGAAGTGAGAATTCCTCTGCATATTCACCTTCAGTCGGACGACCGAGGTGAGATGTCACCATGACTTTTGCGCCAGCCGCAAGACAGTGTTTAATCGTTGGCAATGATGCCAAGATCCGTGCATCTGATGTTACTTTGCCATCTTTTACCGGCACATTCAGATCGGCACGAATAAATACGCGTTTACCTGCTAAATCCAGGTCAGTCATCTTGATTACAGACATGGTTGTCCCCTCAAATTGCAATATTGGAAAATATTTTGACAGTCCCGCAACCCTGCCGAACCATCGTTTATCTTGATATTGTATTCACCCGTAGAAGACCATCTTATTTATTTCGCTCTAAAAAATAAATACATCTTCGTTCTCAATAAACTTCTACTGTAGTGAATCCATTGCCAAAGCCGTATCCAACATACGGTTTGCAAAGCCCCATTCGTTATCACACCAGACCAGCATTTTTACCAGACGTCCGTTACTAACTCTTGTTTGTGACCCATCAACGATGGCGCTATGCGCATCATGATTAAAATCGGTCGAAACAAGCGGAGCTTCAGTATAGTCAACAATGCCCCGTAATGTACACTGAGAAGCATCAATTATGGTTTGATTTACGTCATTAACTTTAACATTTGTATTAATTGTGACACTTAAGTCCATCGCAGTAACGTTGACCGTCGGCACCCGCACGGAAATCGCCTCAAACTTATTTAAAAACTTGGGAAAAATTCGTTCGATCCCTTTATGTAACTTGGTGTCTACCGGGATAATCGACTGACTGGCCGCCCGGGTTCTACGCAGATCATGATGATAAGCATCAATTACCGGTTGGTCGTTCATCGCGGAATGAATAGTGGTGATAGTGCCGGAATCAATGCCAAAGTTGTCATCCAACACCTTAATAATCGGCACAATACAGTTGGTCGTGCACGAGCCGTTAGAAACAATGCGATGCTCGGCCTTCAATGAATCGTGGTTAACCCCGTAGATAATGGTGTTATCTAAGTTATGACCACCGGGGTGTGAAAAAAGGACCTGCCGTGCCCCGGCTTCCAAATGGGCGAGACCATCATCCCGACTGCCGAATACACCGGTACAATCGAGCACAATATCGATGTCCAGATCACACCAAGGCAGGAGTTTTGGTTCAGACAAATGAAGAATCCGGATCGCATCAGAGCGGCCATCATCATGGTTGATATATAAATGTTCTTGATCATAGCGAATCTTTTTGAAAAATCGACCATGGCTCGAGTCATACTGGAGGAGATGCGCCATTGCATCAGGTTGAGCCAGTTCATTGACGGCCACCACTTCAATTTGCTGATTTTTGCCACTTTCATAGACAGCCCGCAAAATATTCCGGCCAATCCGGCCAAAACCATTGATGGCGATTCTTAGCATTTTTCTCTCACCTTTTATGCTTATTCTTCATTTCAATTAGAGCGATGATAGTAACGGATAGTATAAAAAATAACATGGGTTATCTCTTTCTGTAGCAGCATGATGCCAAATACAGACAGACTTGCTGACCACAAGCACCATGACAGACCAATCATCCAACGAAAAAATGCCGGACCAATAGTCCGGCATTCAATAGATGATCAGTCACCGCGTTAATC
>NZ_JCARSY010000052.1:0-14434 GCF_059641415.1 Vibrio rubrogenes | reverse complement strand
GGGAAAAAAGGATTATGTGTGAACGTCAAAGATCCCCGTGGTCTGGAGTTCATGAAAAAGCTCACTAAAACAGCAGACGTCTTTATCGAGAATTATAGACCCGGAGCTCTAAGCAAGCTAGGCTTGGGGTACGATGCTCTGACAGAAGAAAACCCAGGCTTAATTTACTGCTCAATATCAGCCTACGGTCACACCGGGCCAGACTCCGAGCGCGCAGGATTTGGTTTAATTGCAGAGGCAAAAAGCGGCGCAATGGATCTAATTGGCCAACCCAATGATGTACCGCCACTGATGAGAATGCCAGTCGCCGATATGTATGCGGGTAGCCATGGCGTTTCTGCCGTATGTGCTGCTTTATTCAGTCGCCATACAACTGGTATTGGCCAACATATTGATATTGCATTGTACGACTGTATGGTATCGATGCATGATTTCGCTGTTCAATTTCACACGCTTAGTGATGGGACTGATGTTGTAAAACGAAGCGGTCATCATCTACCACAATCTACTCTCTATGGTGTATTTCCAGCCTCAGATGGTGCCTTAGTTATCGCTGCACAAGTGGACGATGTTTGGAAAAAACTAGCCTTCCTAATCGGTGGAGAAGTACTTGCAAACGATGATAGGTTCCAGACAGCAGAAAATCGTAATGCAAACAGTCAAGCCGCTGTTGACTTAGTCAAAAGTTGGACCAAAAACCGCACCGTAGCAAACTGTATAGCGAGTCTTGAACAAGCAGATATTCCTCATGCCCCCGTTCAAAGTATAAAGCAGGTCCTTGCTGACCCACAAATTCATGCTCGGCGAATGATTATAGAGCAAGAACACCCTGAATTAGGCACCATTCTGATGCCGAACGTCCCTTTCAATTTCTCTAACATTAAGCCCCAAGTTTTAAACATAGCCCCGGAGCTCGGCCAACACAATCAGGATATTGCTCAAAGCCTTGGTTACTCAGATGAAGAAATTCATAACCTAAACGCTGACGGTGTTTTATATCAAGCCCCCTTAAATAACAAGACTAACTGATCTCAAGGAAGTACATTTCGATGGAAAGTATTCCCCATTTAATCTTCAATTTACAGAATAGAGGAATTACCCTGACTCTAAAGGATGGTGCTCTTGCATATAGAGCACCAAAAGGTACTTTCACAGAACAGGACAAAACAAACTTAAGTCAGCACCGAAGTGAGATCATCTCTTATTTAGCTGCCTTAGCGGCGCGGCTTGAAGCACCGACAACTCTGGAAAAATCAACAAAGGTAGAACCTTCTGCATTACAGAGGCTTTGGTGGAATTGGTATGGCTTACCAGAACGACAGCTAAATCAGGAAAGACTACCGCTGATTCAGCTTTATCGGAACACTAGCCAAGCACAATTGGAAGCTGCAATCCGACAACTTATCTCACGCCATAATACCCTCAGAACATCATTTCATGAAAGTGATGGCCAATTAAATATCACCATGAATGACGCTGATTCATTCTTCATTGAACACCAGAAATATACACCTGTTCAGTCTGAGCCAGAGCAAGACACAGAAAAAGCGTTGAAAGCATTAGCAAAAAAATTTTCAGAAGAACAACTTCCGCTCAACGGTCAGTGGTTACTCCGTGCCAGAATAGTACATCTTTCTGAAAGTGATTTTTTGTTATTGTTTGTTTTCCACCATATCATCGTGGACGCTGCATCTCTTATGTTGATCATGTCCGAGTTAGACACTCTCATATACAACAAAACATCAGACACATTACCTGCGGCAATACAGTTTAATGACTATGCTGAATGGGAAAGGCAGTGGTTAAGCAGCCCGGAACGACAACCCCTAATAAACTATTGGAATCAGCGTCTGCAAAACTTATCTCCCCTAACAGCTCCAGAAACTAAAGAGGTGTTGAGTTGGCGGCCTGGTACCAAAGTCGATCACCAATTCACCATTGAGGGTCATGTATTAAGGCAGATTAATTCATTTGCGGTAACACACAAAACTTCACTCTTCAATGTATTACTAACAACCTTCGCTTTGACCCTGTCACGCTGGTCAGGTGCATCAAAATTTCCGATTCGTTGTGTTGGGGATTTACGTATTTCACCTGCTTTGGCACCAATCATTGGTTACCTGGTCTGCAGTGACCTCGTTGAAGTCGTTGTACCTCCGGATCACGATTTCATTTCTATGTTGAAATACAATGAGATCGAATACCATAGTGCAATTAAGCTCAGGGTGCCTACGATGCTCCGACACCCGCTACCAAGTGGTGCAAGCGGTATTGAAGACCCCAGACACATTGCAACAGGCATGAACATGTTTACCATTCGTCAACCTGATGCCAAACAGGAATCAGAGATTGAGAAACACGAATGGCCTCCAAAAGTGACTCGTTCATGTGGAGAACCCTGGCCGATACTGTTGCCATCAATTTATTTCCGACTGCTGGACTATGGACATGTCATGCACGTCTCTCTTGAACTCAATGATGAACAACTCTCATCACGAGAACAGCAAGCTTTACTCGATACTTTCTTCGGGACGGTAACAGAGTTCCTACTTCAATAACGAGAAAAAGCACCCCAGATAAAAGGAAAAATCATGAAAGCTTTATTAAGTATGAAATCTGGAGGCCCGGCTAGCCTTGAAGTATGTGACATTTCTGAGCCTGTTTTAGGCTGTGGGGATGTATTAATAAAAGTCATATCTTGTGCCATTAATTACCCTGATGTCCTGATTATTCGTGATTTATATCAGGATAAACCGCAACGACCATTTATTCCCGGTTCAGAGATAGCAGGTATTGTTGAGGCTGTTGGTCCCAATGTTCAGCGTCTGAAAGTCGGTGATCATGTATTTGGAGCAACAGGTAATCAGGGGGGATTGGCAGAGAAGATTGCTTTACCTGAAAAAGACTGTTACGTGTTTCCTGCCGGGAAGTCTTTTGAAGAAGCTTCAAGCCTACTTTTAACTTATGCAACCGCTTATTACTCATTAAAAAATCTCGCCCAACTAAAACCTGGAGAAACACTACTAGTCCTTGGTGCTGCCGGAGGAATTGGACTTGCAGCAGTAGAACTCGGAAAGGTCATGGGAGCCCATGTGATTGCAGTAGCATCTTCAGAAGAAAAATTAGCACTGGCCTATCGCCATGGCGCTCATGCCGGCGTGGTATGCGCCCAAAACATCGCGAGTAAGGAAGCGTCGAAAAATTTTAAAAATCAGATGCAATGCATTTGCGGTGATCATCCTCCTGACGTAATCATTGACCCTGTTGGCGGAATGTATTGTGAACCAGCTTTGCGGACAATTGCCCACCGTGGTCGCTATTTAGTCATTGGGTTCACAGCTGGTATTCCTTACATACCAATGAATTTGATTTTGCTAAAAGCATGTCAAATCTTTGGTGTCCTCTGGGGGAAATTTATAAGCGATGAAACTGAGTCCAATCACCAAAACGTTCTGGAACTGATATCGTTATGGCAAGAAGGTAAAATTAAGCCTTTTATTTCAGAAAGTTTTTCTCTAAATCGTGCCGGAGAAGCAATAGAACACTTATTCAATCGCAAAGCCATGGGGAAAGTCGTCGTTACAATGAAAAATGCTGAGAGCACGAATTTGCCGGTCTGTAACTAAAAATTCTTTCAGACTTCCTAAAACTTTCATCGCATATGAAACCTTCAAAGTGCGATGAAAGCCCAGGAACACCATTGAGAAACTATGATTGTTCCAGTTGCATCTGTTCAAAGCATCTCAACATTCGGGTCACATCCGCCTGTTTTCCAGTAAATAATTCAAATGCCCTAACCGCCTGATGGATTAACATGCTCAGGCCATCTAATGTAGGACACCCCAAAGCCCTTGCAGCTTTCAAGAGCGGCGTTTCTGCGGGGGAATAGACCACATCAGCAACCCACATATGGGAAGTCAACAGGTTTAGATCTATCACAGCACCTGGATACTTGCATGTACCTGTTGGCGTCGCATTTACCACCCCTATAGTCGTTTTGATTTCAGCTTTTGAAGGCTGGGAGATCAAAACTTCCCGTTCTGGGAAATATGTCCTAAGCCTATCAGCGAGTTGCTGAGCATTCGCATCGACTATATCAACAATTGTCAATCTCTGTACGCCAAGTTCCAACAGACTAAATGCGGTTGCAGCCCCCACCCCACCTGCGCCAAATTGTATAACTCGTTCTAAATTCACATGATGCAACTGCCTAATGAAGCTTTGACGAAACCCCTCAGCATCCGTGTTATAACCAACTCGTTTTTTATCTTGGAAGCAAACTGCATTTACCGCGCCTATCGCTTTTGCTTCAGGGCTCAGTTCGTCTAACAGAGGGATCACAGACTGCTTACAAGGAATCGTAATGTTCAATCCAGAAAAGTGGGAGCGCTCTGCCAGTTCTAACAATTCAGGTAGCCCTCCTGTTTCAGGATCATCTAAATCGAGCAAAGAATAACAACATTGAATATTCTGTGCAGCAGCTTCAGATTCATAAAGAATAGGCGACAATGAATTTCCAATCCCCGCACCAATTAATCCCAACTGATACACCGTTGACGCCATACCTTTAATATCAGTCGACATAGAACTACCCAGCTCATTGATTAACATATACTTCACCCTATAAAGCCCATCATATTCATCGTTGAGCGGAAAATTTCCCTCGCATGTTGATACTCATTTTTGCCCTCGTGCGTAGGAACTTCCAATGAAATTTTTGTCCCTTCATTCAACGATGCTAACAATGCTTTTAAAGGCAAAGAGCCTTGTCCAGGAGCCAAACGTCCTGAGCGCGCTTCTTGTAATAAAGCTTCCGGATTATCTGGAACTTGCTCCTCGATAGCATCACACAACTGTACGGAATGGATAAAATCGGGCGCACGTAGTATATCTTGGACGGTTCCTCCGGTACGGGATAAATGAAGAGCATCTATTAGTATTCCCCCATTTGTTTGCCCAGCCGATGTCACCACCTCTAATGCATCATCAAAAGTCTTGACCGCTCGCCAAGCCATATATTCCAACTCCACACGAAGTCCGTAAGGTGCCGATAACTCACATAAGCGAGCAAAATTTTCTGTTAAACGTCCCCGTTCAGGGTCATCACCACATACATAAAGACGTTGGGCGCCTAGAGCACCAGCGGTATCAAGCAAACCTTGTAAATCAGACGGTTTGAAATGCTCCCCAATACCGATAAATTCAATATCATTAATACAAATACCTTCATTACTCAAACGACGTTGCATGTCTCGGCATTGTGTTGAACCTTCCGCCAACTCATAAAATACTGATCCAGAAAAAGCAGGATACAACCGCAAACCAATATAAGAAAAACCGGCATTCGCAGCCAAGCTAACCAATTCAAGCGGCGGAACATTTAGCACAGACAGATGAGCAAGCGCCAACTTTGGTGCATGTGTAAGATTCATAAGTCAATTACTCTTCTTGTTAATTAAACATCATTACGACCTAAATGCCGGGCGACCAAGCCCGCAGGTACTGTTTCGGTACATTCGGCTCAACGCCACATTCAACAGCAGCACGAAAGGGAAAATATGGATCACGCAGAGATTCTCTTGCAAACAACACAATGTCAGCATCACCTCGACAGATAATATCTTCAGCCTCTGTTCCAGGTGTAATCATCCCTACCGCCCCGGTAGCAATACCAACATCACGACGGATCCGGGCGGCAAATGGAACCTGATATTCTGGTGCGAATGGTATTTTCGCTTCGGCAATATTCAGCCCGGAGGAAGTATCAATAAGATCCACACCATCGTCTTTCAGCCACTGAGCTAATTGGACACACTCATCAATATCCCAACCTCCGGGAGCCCAATCTGTTGCAGATAAACGCACAACTAACGGTAACGGAACGGGCCATTCCCTCCTGACCTCTGCAACGACCTCACGCAATAACCGCGCTCGATTCACCAAAGAACCACCATAATCGTCTTCTCTCTGGTTCGATAATGGCGAAAGAAACTCATGGAACAGATACCCGTGTGCAGCATGAATTTCAATAACATCAAAACCAACGGCTTTCGCCCGTCGTGTTGCTGACGCAAAATCTTCAATAACTTTTGCAATGCTGTTTTTGTCCAATGCAACAGGGATGTTGTAGCCCTGTTTAAATGCTAATGAGCTAGGCGCGTAAGTTGTCCAACCACCAGATGCCAAGGGCATAGGGTGTCCACCGACCCAAGGTAAATTCGTACTCGCTTTACGCCCAGCATGTGCCAATTGAATTCCAAACACAGTATCCTGTGCATGTAAGAAGTCCACAATACGTCTCCAGGCAGCAGCCTGTCGGTCATTCCATAGCCCAGTACAACCATGCGTAATTCGTCCTTCTGGTGATACTGCGGTTGCTTCTGTAAATATTAGTCCTGCACCACCAATGGCACGACTCCCCAAATGTACTAAGTGCCAATCATCGGGTACGCCATCTTGTGCGCAATACATACACATTGGAGATATAGCAATACGATTTTTTAAAGTGACATTGCCAAGTTCAAATGATGAAAAAAGCGACACATTTATTCTCCATAGCCAATTTATTGATGTAAAAATGATAAGACTGCTCATCAACTGTTTATGTCTTGATGAACCATTCCCGGTCTGTTATTCCTTCGATTGAAAACCCACTTGAGTCTGATCAGCATCCATACTACCCGTTAGCCAATAACGTTGACGATCAAATGGATATGTGGGAAGACTGATATACTTTACCTTCTGATTTTGACGCAGTTTTTCCCAGGAGATATGACCACCTTGCACCCAGTGCAACATCAATTTCTCCATCTGCCTTTCAGCGATCAAAGACTGTGCCATCACCTCCCCCGCTTTTCCTAAAAGAAGGTTTCGCAATTCAGGTTGATCCTGCACATTCCCGGCTTGCATAGGTATGTCTGGCTGCTCCACATAACCTGAACCCAGATCATCCATTGATACTGAAGCTAAGTAACGGGATAAGCCCAGACGCAATTCATCGACACTACTAACCAACAGTGATAGTCGACAATCCATCTCCTCCCGGCCGGTCTGCAAAGTATGAGCAATATTGGCCAACCAAGTCTGTGGCTCCCCAACATAGGATTTTTGATTCGTGTCCAGATACACCAACATATTACTTACCATTTTTTGTAGCTGAGATTTTGTTTTGGCAGAAAATACAATAATTTCATTATCTTGTAGAACAACAGAGGATGTTATATCTAAATCTAAGTTTTGAACTGCTGGTAAATATTCTTCGAGTATCAAATGTGCATTTGCGCCTCCGGCACCAAATGAACTTACTGTTGCACGCCGAGTATCATCTTTAGGTTGTTGCCAATCTTGACAATGGTCCAATAAATAGAAAGGCGATGCCGAAAATTGAATATTTGGATTCAAGGGAGTCGCTTTCACTGTAGGAATCATCGTCCGATGTTTCATCTGTAGGATAACTTTAGCAATTTGTGCCATACCTGAAGCTGCTTCTGCATGACCAATATTCGACTTCACCGTACCTATTGGACAGCTTCCCTCTTTAACCCCAGCCTTCGTAAATACTTTATTCAATACTTTAAATTCAACCGTATCACCAAGGCTGGCTCCATTAGCCGCTGCCTCTACATATTGAATTTTGTCAGGGCTGAGATTTGCCCGTTGGAAGTTAGTCTCGATCAACTCGCTCTGAGCTTCTGGATTCGGTGCATAGAATCCTGTCGAATGACCGCCATGGTTGATTGTTGAAGCCTTAATTACTGCCTCGATCCGATCCCCATCTTCGATCGCACGATCTAATGGCTTGAGTAAAACAGCGCCTACACCTTCGGATGGCAGATAACCGTCACCATGACTGAAACTGCGACTATCTGGATGACTCCCCATAATTTGAGCCTGACTCAATCCAACATATTTCAGAGGATGTAGAGAGAGATTCACACCACCAGCGATGGCAATTTCACAATCACCGCTATGTAAGCTCTGGCAGGCTAGGTGTAAAGAGGTCAGTGAAGAAGAACACATGGTATCAACTGCAACACTAGGACCTTTTAGGTTAAAAAAGTAAGACACTCGGTGGGCAATCGAATTGTAAGATGACAATAAGGTTGCTGTCTGCTCATGTATATTCCCTGCGAAGGTGCCGTAAAGCTGGTACATCGCTCCAACGAAAACACCGACACGAGAATGATAATCTTGTTTCAGCTTATCCCTCGTATAGGCCGCGTCCTCTAACAGATTCCATACAGTTTCCAGAAACAGCCGCTCTTTAGGATCAATATATGCTGCCATGTGAAGGGGAATATTGAAAAACTCTGGATCAAACTGATCCACCCCTTCAATAAATCCCCCTACATCACAATAACTCTTGCCCGGGATATTTTTCCGTGCATCATAGTAATCTTCAGCATTCCAGCGCTCCTTTGGAACCGGTGTAATCCCATCATACCCTGCACGTAAATTCTCCCAAAACGTCTGCAAATCAGGAGCACCCGGATAACGCCCTGATAATCCAATGATGGCAATGTCAGAATTTTGAAACTGACGGGAACGTGTAACCCAATCTGGTTTTGTCTCTGGTAAATCAGAAGCACCAACAGAACTATGATCATTATGCTCTGGTGTGACGGTTTCCAGTCCCACTTTCGGGTTTCTATCTGAGCTAGCCAAAAGGCTGGTGGCTGCTGGAACGACATCGGTTACCTGAGCCTCATACTCCAAATCCTGGATCACATCACTGAGAATAAAATCTGTTAAATCCTGAATCGTCGAATAATCGTGGAACAGTGTAGATGCCAGTACACAATCCAAATCTTTTTCTATCAGTAATCGCAAATCGACCCCAAGCAGTGAATCAAGCCCAAGGTCAAACAAACTCGCTCGTTCGTCGAGCTGACCGTCTATTTTTAACATTTTGCCAATTACTTGATGTAAATACTGTTTCAGGAGCATCTGACGTGCTTCACCAGATAACCGTCCTAACCTAGCAAGAAGGCTCATACCTGAAGATTGGCTTTCAGCTGTTGGGGCAACGGATACGGGGTGTTGACCTGAGCTGGCAACATCAATAACCTTACTCAACAGCTGACGCAAGTATGGCATCTTATCGCCATCTATTGAGATCTGACGCTTAAGAGGTAACACGGCAAATTGAGGATTTGTGTTAGCAAACAGCTGCTCTATCACCCGGATGCCTTGTTGAGGAGGAATCAAACCAAGTAGAGACGTTTGTTCATTTGCAAGTCCTGATTCCAGACCAGCCGCGAGACCTATTTCGGACCACCCTCCCCAGTTGATTGAAGAAGCCGCAACTCCCTGGCCTCTTAAATACCATGCAAAACTATCAACAAAAGCATTTGCAGCAGCATAGTTTGCTTGCCCCGGATTACCCAATATCGAAGCAGCGGATGAATAAATTACGAAAAAATCAAGTGACTGCTGGCGTACAGCTTTATAGAGTGACAACGTTCCAGCAATCTTAGGAGCAAATACTTTAAGGTAGTTATCCCATGATTGCTGAGCAACAATCCCATCGGCTAAAACACCGGCTGAGTGAACCACTCCCCTTAGCGGAGGTAAACCGATTAATCGTTCATTTAACTCATCGGCAAAAGTATGCTCTTCAGCAATGTCTACAGCTAATGGATAGATAGAAGCCCCCATATCCTCGAGAGACTGGATTGCAACTTTACTGTTATCTGAGAGGCCAGCACGACGCCCTACCAGAATGAGATGACGGGCTCCCTGACGAATAATCGCTTTCGCTGTTTCTAAGCCGAGAGCACCAACTCCTCCCGTAATCAGATAAGTACTCGACGCATCGATATGAATATCTTGAGACACCGCCAGTTGACTGGGAAGAATACGTGCAATAAAACGTCGACCATCGCGTATAGCAAACTGGCATTCATCTTGTTGCTCCAATACGTTTAGCACGGTTGAAAGTGCAAGGTTTCCAATTGAGTCATACGACTCAAGGTCAATCAAGTTTGCATGCATAGCATTTTCGTTGATGAAACTCAGAACATGTCCCCACATCATTGCAGCTAAAGGCTGAGAGGGTGTTTCATCATGAACTGGCTGGCTACCACATGTCAGAAAATTCAATGTAGTTTGTCTACGTCGCGGGTCTAGTACCGACTGACATATCCACAACGGATATTTAGCATAGTTCGATAATTTGTCATCGTAGTCACCTTGCCCCAAAACATCTGATTGAGTGATCGACCAACCATAAATCACCCCAGTTAAAGTATGCGTTCCCTGTTCTACAGCTGCGAAAACCTCGTGCAAATCCGCTGCACTTTGAAGAGATATTTGCCGATGCTGAGAATGAGTAGGTTGATTCAAACACACCACCGAGACCAAATCCCCCCGGGAACTCAGTTCTGTTTCCAGTGCATTACACACAGGGCCTTGGTCAGAAAAAAATAACCAATGGCGCGGGGCTTGATTCAGTGTTTCCTCGGTATCATGGCTGATCACATCAACGTCATCGGGTAACCATTGTTTATCATATAACCAATCAAGACAAAGTGGTGCTTCGATAGTTTCAGCTTCCTTGTAAGGGGCTGTTTCAAATCGGTCGATTGTCATGACACACTCACCTTGAGAGTCAAACAGAGTCAGAGAAGCGTAGCTGTTCCCTGTTCGCTCGAGTGAGTTGATAGGAAAGACTTCCACTGCACACCATAGAATTTCCGGTAAGGGTTTAAACAAACGGATACCCCGAATCTGTGAAGGTACTCGAACTCCTTGTTCGCTGTTCTGAACGGATGCAGCTGCAATGGCCTGCAAACAACTATCTAACAAGATGGGATGTGCAATATATCCTTCTAAAGACTGATCCACAGTTGGCGGTAACGCTATTTTCGCCAACGCGCAATCTGACCCGCGATAGATTTCGAAAATACCTTGGAAGTCATCCCCATAAGTCAGACCATTCAACGCAAGACCTTGATAGAAGTGACGTATAACAATCGCGTCATTACACTTATCCTGATACTTAAACAGGCTTATATCATTGAGTGCAAATAATTGTGTGCTGGAAGAGAGTCTTGCTCTTACATTCTGTTGCCAATCATTTGAGTGCTGTAATTTACTGTAAACTGCAACAGTTCCCGCTTCAGGATTCACATGGCAATATATGCTGATGGGAGCATCGCCAAGTATACACTTATGTAACAAGTGTAAATCATCAATCCATAGCGTGTGCTCTGGCCAACACCAGCGCCCGGCTGCCATAACAATATCAACAAACAAACTGACTGGTACAATTGATTCACCAAGAATTTGGTGTGCCGAAAGATAAGGCATTCGAGCCGGCGATAACTCGCCACTAAAATTACGCATACCCGAAGGGCAAGCAAATACCGTTTTTAACACTGAGTGCTCGATTTGCTCTTCATCTCGGATACCAGAATGAAAGAATGATGTCTGTAATGCCATTTCAGACCGGACAACTGTAGAAGGCAAGGTTTGATCAAATGAGTACCCCCATTCAGTCCATAGACTTTGCCGCTGAAAAGGGTACTTTGGTAAACTCATTCGCTGTCTTTGACAATTCTCATATACCCGTCCCCAATGTAGGTTATAACCAATCATGTAGCACTGAGCCAGGAATCCTTCCAGCTGCATCGTTACATCACGATTTGTTTGCCCATATACCCATTGAAACAGCCTTTCCTCCGGGCCATCAGTCATTGTCAGAGAAACACCTTCATTCAGTAGTACGCCACAATAATCATCAATTCCGTGCTCACGACTAAAGGTTGCAGCCAAATCATCAAATTCCAATTCACCCGTTATGTACGATTGTTCAAAACATTCTTGAGATAGCTCGGTATCGTTTCCGGCAACACCAACAAACTCATATCGCTTACGCCCCAGAGAAATATCTGCTGTCACTTTTCCTGACGCAAGAATATGAAGTAGTTCCTGCCATCCGACCAGACCAGCCACACTGGCTGCTACATATTCACCAACGCCAACGCCGGTAATACGACTCGGAGATAACCCCAGATGTATCAATAGTTCTGCTAATGCCCAGCGATGTATTGCATGAGGCAACACATTTTCTGTCTGTTCTGAAGTATAAAATAACGCTTCAAAATCAGTCAGTTCGTGTGGATACCCCAATGCTTGCAGGTGGCTGTATGCTTTCTCAATGGAAGATCTATACTTCTTTTGAGTACTGTACAAGTGATAGGCTAGCTGCCAATCAACATTTGCCTGTCCAGAAATGACCCAAAGTGATGGAACTTTCTCGGATTCCAGAGATAGCTCATCTCCCCCCGTCACTTCAATATATTCTTCCAGACAAGCCTTTAAGTCACCGATGTTTTTTACAGAAAATGCAAGCCGATAAACCCCATCATTTCGCCCAGTTGCAGCCGTAAAACACAAGGAAGACAAATCAATGTCAGATTCTCGAGCAAGGAAACTAAGATATTGTTTAGCGTAATCACTCAATGCAGTACTTGAACGTGCAGCTAAGCGGAAGATTTCACCATCACTTTCTGTCGGTGAGTCTGTTATGCCGTGATATGACTCCAGAATAATGTGGGCATTCGTGCCGCTGAAACCAAATGAACTGACTCCCGCAAACAAAGAACCTTCAGTTGCCAATGCTGTGGGCTCGGTAACGATTTGAAGCATCTTTTGATCCACTTTTATTTGTGGATTCAGTTCATTGAAATGAAGGTTTTTAGGCACTTTCCGGTGACGGATTACCTGCATTGCTTTGTGTAATCCTCCTATACCTGCCGCAGCTTCCATGTGGCCAAGATTCGATTTCAGAGCACCAATTTTGAGAGGAGATCGATTGATGCCAGACTGAATACTCCCTCGGCTTTCATCTTTTGAGCGACTTGTATTGTGAATATACGCAGCTTCGATTGCACGAACTTCGATTGGATCTCCGAGCGCTGTCCCTGTGCCATGACACTCAACGAATTCTACCCTGTCAGGAGAAACACCCGCATCAACTAAAGCTGCAGCAATCACTTTTCGCTGCGCTTGACCACTAGGGGCTGTCAGCCCCTGACTACGACCATCGTGATTAACTGCAGACCCCCGAATCAAAGCATAAATCTGATCACCATCTTGCAATGCACGACTAAGACGTTTCAACAAAACCGTTCCACAACCCTCAGAACGAACATACCCGTCTGCACTGACATCAAAGGTCCGGCAATGACCACTACGTGATAACATTTGTGAACGACACGCAACCACACTACCTTGTGGTGACAGAATAAGGTTCGCCCCTCCAGCAATAGCAGCATCGCACTCCCCTCGGCGTAATGCCTGCACTGCAAGATGCACACTGACCAAAGATGAAGAACAAGCGGTATCTAATGTCATAGCAGGCCCTTCCAAACCATAGGTATAAGAAAGACGACCTGCAGCGCAACTACGGGCAGTACCAGACCCCACATAGTAGCTAGCTTTATCTAACGGTCCTTGTAACTGACCATAATCATCACTCATTAGCCCAACATAGACCCCAGTGCGACTCCCTGAAAAACTGTCAACCGCATATCCAGCATCTTCTATCGTTTCCCAAACCATTTCCATGAGAAGTCTATGTTGAGGATCCATATGTTTGGCTTCTTCAGGAGACAGACCAAAGTGAGCAGGATCAAAGCGATCAATATCTCCGAGCAACCCCATAGCATCACTATAGATTCCCCCGGCTACATGCGGATCATCCGTGAAAAAACGAGACATTGGCCAACGTTGGTCATGCATTGTTTCAATACAATCACGCCCTTGTTCCAGAGCTTCCCAAAACTGTTCCAGTGACCCAATGCCGCCAGGATAACGGCAAGCAGCTCCGACAATAGCAACAGGCTCTTTGTGCATCTTTTCAAGTTGCTGGTTGATAGCTTTTAATCGTTTGATTTCATTCAGGCTCTTACTGAACAATTGCTTTGTGTCCTGCATTGGTTTAGTTTCCTGCAAATTTTTATTAGTCATTTTCTAACTCCCTTTCCAGCATCTGGGAGAGCTCATCAATTGTCACATCGTCCTCATCTAGTTGAGCTGACGAATCTAATGACAACCGATCCATTACATAATCAGTGAGGGTAAATAAGTTGGGGTAATCGAAAATAATGTCGACATGAAACTCAAGCCTGAATGCTTCACCCACAAGACGACTGAAGTCAACTGCGGTAATCGAATCCATACCACAATCAAAAAATGGCTGCACATCCTTCACCTGATTTAAATCAATCTTGAGGAAATTACTCAAAATGTGCCTGATAGTCTGCTCTACATAATGTCGTTGCTCATCTGTGGATAAACCATAGAAAGTTTGATCGAACATGCTTCTATTCTTTTCACTGACAGTATTCCTCTGATGCTCACCAGACATGCTCAAATCAGGAACACCCGCAGATGATTTTTCTTCCGGGTTAATCAAAGGTGCATCCGC
>NZ_JCARSY010000051.1:0-14493 GCF_059641415.1 Vibrio rubrogenes | reverse complement strand
GTCAAACAAAAGTTTGCTTGCAAGAAATCAGATCGTACTTAAAAAGCAAACTGTACTTAAAAGTAAATTGTACTTAACGGCCCAACCTCTGTAAGTGGTATTGGTTGAGAGGCCAAACTGGAGAATTATAATGGCCATAATGAAAACCTCTGCCAGTCGTGCAAAAAAAATCTTGACGATTCTGACCGTCACTGCGGCCGCTTTGTCAGCAACTGTCAGTGAGGCAAAAACCCTTACCTCGAACGAAACCGGTACCCACAATGGTTACTACTATTCGTTCTGGACTGACGCCCCGGGCACCGTCTCTATGACTTTGGGAGATGGCGGTAATTACAGCTCGCAATGGCAAAACACCGGCAACTGGGTCGGCGGTAAAGGCTGGAACCCGGGCGGACGTCGTACCGTGAATTATTCAGGTACCTTTAACCCTTCCGGTAACGGTTATCTGGCGCTGTACGGCTGGACAACCAATCCGCTGATAGAGTATTACATCGTCGATAACTGGGGCAGCTATCGCCCCGGTACTAGCGGAACCTATTACGGCACCGTGAATACCGACGGCGGCACCTACGATATTTATCGCACCCTGCGGGTAGACCAGCCTTCGATTGAGGGGGACAAATCCACATTCTATCAATACTGGAGTGTGCGTCAGCAAAAACGCACTGGCGGTACGATTACCACCGGCAATCACTTTGACGCCTGGGCCAGCAAGGGCTTAAACCTCGGAACCTTCAATTACATGGTGATGGCTACCGAAGGCTATCAAAGCAGTGGTAGCTCGAATATCACGCTGGGTAGCAGTGGCGGTGATAATGGCGGTGGCAGTGTCGGCCCGAGCAGTACTGACATTGTGGTCCGCGCAATGGGTATCAGCGGCCAAGAGCACATCAACCTACTGATTAACGGGACTGCGGTCGCCGACTGGAACCTCAGCAACAGTTTTCAGGAGTATACCTACCGCGGTAGAGCGGCTGGCGATATCCAAGTTCAATATGACAACGATACCAATGGCCGTGATGTCGTATTAGACTGGGTCTATGTCAACGGTGAAACCCGCAAGGCTACAGATATGGAGTACAACACCTCTACCTATGACAATGGTAAGTGCGGTGGTGGTTCATACTCTGGCAATATGGACTGTAATGGTGTGATTGGCTTTGGGAATACCGACGCTTGCTTTAGTGGCAACTGCTCTGCCAACGGTGGGAACGATAGCAATAACGCTGTGTGCAATGGCTATGTCGGTATCACTTTTGATGACGGCCCTACCAACAATACAGCGACACTCGTTAACCTGCTGAAGCAAAATAATCTTAAACCGGTCACATGGTTTGTCTGGGGGCAGCGCGCCAGTAATAATCCGTCGCTGATCTCTCGTATGAAAGAGGTGGGTGAGCCGCAAAACCACAGCTATACCCATCCCCACATGACTGGTTTCAGTTATCAGCAAATCATCAACGAGCTAAGCCGAACCAATCAGGCCATCCAAAATGCCGGCGCGCCGGCACCGACTTTGTACCGTCCGCCATATGGTGAGGTGAACTCAACCATCCAGCAGGCAGCACAAAATCTTGGAATGCGCGTGATTACCTGGGATGTGGATTCTCAAGACTGGAACAACGCCAGCACCAGCGCGATTGTCAATGCCGCCAATCGACTACAAAACGGACAGGTGATTTTAATGCATGATGGTTACAGCAACACCAACAACGCCATTGCACAAATTGCCCGTAATTTGAAAGCGAAAGGGTTATGCCCCGGCCGGATCGACCCATACAGCGGTAAAGCCGTCGCGCCATAGGCCATCG
The DNA here is from genome assembly GCF_059641415.1 of Vibrio rubrogenes. Taxonomy (NCBI): domain Bacteria; kingdom Pseudomonadati; phylum Pseudomonadota; class Gammaproteobacteria; order Vibrionales; family Vibrionaceae; genus Vibrio; species Vibrio rubrogenes. Next base: position 12,682 of record NZ_JCARSY010000051.1, on the reverse strand, counting down.
TCAGCGTGGGCGAAATATTTTTTGCCCACAATGAAGCAACATATTCGCGAGGCGGGATGCCAATCTGATACTTCTCGCCATATTCAAGGCCGCAGATATTCGTCTGCGGCCTTTGCTATTCTGACGCTTCACTCGCATCAACCCCTTTACCTGAGAAAGATCGATGATTTGGTCAAGGTACACCCGGAGTACAAAAACCGCGCTCATTTCTTACAAATTGCTGCTACGTTAGATACGTTATTGACCCAAAGAAAATCCCCGAGTTTGAACAATATGCCCGTATGTGGATTCCGCTCGTTGAACAGTTTGGTGGTATACATCATGGATATTTTTTACCGTCGGAAGGAGCGAATAACATTGCAATGGCGTTGTTTTCGTTTCCATCCTTATCTGAATATGAAAAATACCGTCATGAATCAGCATTAGGCGAAAACTGTAAAGCTGCATTCAAGTATGCAGAAGAAACAGATTGCGTAATGAGCTATGAGCGTAGCTTTTTCCGTCCAGTTCTTACTGAGTGATTGTTGTGCCAGCAGCGATAAGTCCTGATATTAGTTTGCCAATCAATCGAGTCAGCCAGCTCTGAGCTGACTCATTTGTGCCCCGAAACTGTTTAGATCAGGATTCCTGACCACATTCTCATGTCAGTTCTTGACCTACATATACTAATAGCAGATTATGAGCCTAGTTGAGTGCTTGTTATTATACAGACATGTTCTGCAATCTGTGAGAGCAAGGAAGCTAAGGGGAGCAAGAACAGTATGTTGCTGCTAAGGAGTCTGTATTTTATAAAAATATCATATAGACAATGTCTTCTGAAAAGACACTGTTATGATTTTAGTCGGAGGCTACAATTGGATAAAGATAGAGCACATGCCCTTTCTTGGGTGATTGAAGATGCTGTTATTGATTTAATTACGTCTGCAAATTTTTACCGAGAATGCCAGTCAAAAGAACTTGACCCTTTTTCTAACAAATACCATCTAGGTTTAATTAGAATGTGCCACACAACGTCGATAATCACATTATGTAAAATCGATGAGGCAATTATGGGCTTCGGTAAAGAATTAAATGAATGTCCCGAAGAATTAGTTAAAAGGGTAAGAGAAGTTAAAACAAAAATTGAATCTCTCGGTGTTTACAAATTTCGGAGTACATACGTAGCTCATGTTTTTGATGGTAAAGGAAAAAACAAGATGCCGATTGAGATAAACAAGGGATATGATTTGTTTACAACAATTGTTGGTAAAAATGAGCAAGAAGTATCTCAGTATTATGAATGGCTGTTTTCTCCTTATAAGACGGATAATGATGTAGTCTCAATTCTAGTATTCTTAAACGATTATTTGTCTGATCATGTTTCTCGATCTACAAGGTATTAAAAATCACAACAAATCGCTTGGCGTTTTTTGCATCTTAGCTCAGCGTTATGTGCCTGAATAAGTCAGGGGGTCTTCTAAAATGAGCATTCGGGTGAAGTTAGTTCATCTTCGAAAGAAAATTAGAGCAAATAAGAAGAAAGTCATTGACGCAATCATTGCAAATCATTCAGCAGAAATCTGCATTATTTGTGGTTCTCACGAGCAATTGACCAAAGAGCACGTTATACCCCAGTGGGTTTATAATCGCTGTACAAAGCGTACTTTTCAAACAACTACTAACGGCATTTCACAAACTTACAATAAAACCACGCTGCCAGCATGCAAAGATTGTAATTCAAATCTCCTTGGCTTATTGGAGCGGCATTTAAAACATGAATTTGAAAGAATAGATGTTCGTCATCAAGAGTTTTCTCAGGAAACTTTAGAGCTAGTCATATTGTGGTTAGAGACTTTAGAGTATAAGTTTCAGGTTCTTGATCTTCGGAGAAACTTAAACAAAGTAAAAGGTGCTGATTACATTTCGTATATAGGTAAAATGCCAATTGCTATGTTCCAAGGGCCAATGGAAACTAGTCCTGCGAAGGTTTTCTCAAACCTTCGCTCGGCTTTAAACGTTTTAAGCGTTAAATCTAAGGCGGACAGGCTTAACTCTCTTTGTGTAATCCATACCAAAAACAAAGATTTTCATTTCTTTCACTCAACAAATAACTATATTTTCATCGAGTTAGCCGAGTTTAGTATTGCCTTTTTCTATTTCTATAAACAATCATTTGATAATGTTGGCGAAGCAGTAGAGTCCGCTAAGGACATCGTAAATGAACAGTATGCGGGAAAAGGCACATAACAAACGATCAAGGGATCAACATACTTTTCCTAATCTGACAGAACAGCCTTGATGCAACAGCTCTAAAACGTTTATGTCCAAAAATAAGTTTGAGTAGAGATTGAGACTTTTTCCATTCTGACGCCTCACTCGCACCATCCCCTCAACGTTGCAGCATAAAAAATAAAGTGATGTGAAGTGACTCGGGAAAAGGTAGCGATATAAATTTAAACCGATGAAAACCCATAGACTTTTGCACGGCAGCTCGCCACACTGGGGGCATTGTTCACTAACCGATGCAAATCATTCAGATATGAAGACTTCACTCGATCATCTGCCCGAACGTAAACAGCATGAGTTGGCGCTGATTTCCACCATTTTGCGCGATACGCTGGAAGAATACATCGTCGGTAAGCAGGGGAGTAAAGCCGAGTTTCGGATCCTGAAAATCATCTTGTTCGGCAGCCATGCCAAAGGCGGTTGGGTGAGGGATATTCCCAACGGCTATGTCAGTGATTACGATATTCTGGTGATCGTTAACCAATCCTCGCTGGTGGAAGAAGATCTGGTCTGGCGTCGGGCGGAAGAGCAGATCGACCGCAAAGTCACAAGTGCACCGCTGGGTCTGATTGTGCATACCTTGGCAGAAGTGAATGAACAGCTTAGACAAGGTCATTATTTTTTTAAGGATATCCGCGAAGAGGGTATTGAAATCTTTGCCGCCACCCCGAAGGAACTGGCCGAGCCGGGAGATCTGACCGATGAAGAACGCCGTGACATTGCACAGGGGCATTTTGATCATTGGTTTACGAGTGCACAACGATATTATTATGTTTATAGAACTCTATTGTCTGAGAAAAAATGGCTCAATGAAGCGGCTTTCAATCTTCACCAAGCGACAGAGCGATTTTTCGCCTGCACCTTGCTGGTTCTGACCAACTACCTGCCGAAAACCCATAATATCGAAAAGCTGAAAAAATACTGCGCAGAGCAAGACCGTGCCTTTGCCGATATTTTCCCGATGGATGACAAATTCCACCGCCGCAGCTTTCGCCGCTTGCAACGCGCTTATATCGACGCCCGTTACTCAATGCATTATGAAATCACTGAAGAAGAGCTGGTGTATCTGCAAGGTGAAGTGGAGAAACTAAAAACGCTGGTGGAAGCAGTTTGTTTGCGGAAGCTGGAAGCGTAGTGGTTGTTCCACCGATGACGAGTTTAAACCGTATCTAGAAAGCTATGCTGGAAGCTTGGGTGTTACAGAAGCTGATGGCCTTAACGACTGGAGAATAAGGGCTTTCTATACGGCTCCTAAGACATATAGTGCTTAACTGATTGCATCATTTTTTGGAATGACGGGCACTCTAAGTGAGATGGTTGAGGGCAAGTTGCTACATGATTTAGGCTATCTCGTACCGCTTTTAGCCGTTTAATTTGCGCATCAATCTCTATCGTTTTTTGAGTAAGCAAAGCTCGGTCAATAGCCAATTCATCGTTTTCATTAAACATCGTTGAGATTTCACTGAGTGATAATCCAGCCAAACGCCCTAAAGAGATAATATTCAATTTATTCAATACATTTGGCGCGCCCCTTAACGCGGCTACATGGATTCCCCCGGTTGTCAAACATCCGCTAAACTTCAAGTGATGGGTTTTGGACTGCCGCTCTACATTCGGTCTTTATATCGATGATTCGCAACATCGTGACCCTGATGACTTTGCGCGACTGCGGTGCCTTATTCGTTAGATGACATCTGATGTGTCCGCCGCATTAACAGGCTCTCCGCTAGTGGTCTTAACCTATCTCCATCCATTGCGTCTGCTATGACCCGGTGGGTGTACTCTTGTTACGCTGCTTGGGTTAATGGTTTCTTAAGCAGCGTAATTCTCATATTCCGTTTGGTTGTGTAATAGCGACCAGATAATTCGAGCATTCTTTGCTGCAAGAGCGACAATAGCACGGTTCATTCCTCGTCGTTCCAATACGCCTCGACACCACTGGCTGAGCCTGTCTTGTTTATCACCTAGATTAGCAATGACCGTTCTAGCTCCATGGACGAGTAAGGTGCGTAGATACTTGTCTCCGTGTTTGGTAATTCTGCCTAATCTGGGTTTGCCGCCTGTTGAATATTGCTTTGGTACTAATCCTAGCCAAGCGGAGAAGTCTCGGCTTTTATCAAACTGAGAGCCGTTACCAATAGAGGCAAGAATAGCAGTTGCTGTTTGTGGACCAATGCCTCTGACTTTCATAATTCGTTGAACATTTTCGCTCACCCTTGAAAAAGTCTCGAACACTTGTTCAGTATCTACAATACGTTGGTTGAGTTGTTCAAGATGGTAGTATGCGTCAGCAATAACGGTTCGCGCTAAGTGTGGGAGCTCGTTTTCGGCATCTTCCATCATAATAGGTACTTGCTTCATTAAAGAAGAGCGTCCAACAGGAATAATGAGACCAAACTCAGAAAGCAAGGCGCGAATCCGGTTCATTAGAGCAGTACGTTCACGAACCCAATGCTCACGCATTCGATGAACGGACAGTATGGCTTGTTGCTCAGGAGACTTTACAGGAACGAATCGTGTAGATGGATGTTGGACAGCTTGGCAGATAGCCACGGCATCATTGAGGTCGTTTTTGCCTTTAGTTCTATGTGGAACAACATACTTAACCGCCATAATGCGAGCATCATGTCCTAATTTATTAAGCGTTCTTGCCCAATAATGTGCACCGCCACACGCTTCGAGTCCTATACACATGGGTGGCATATTTGCTATTGTAGTCAGTAGTTTAGAGCGAGTAACCGATTTATGAAGAGTCACTTTACCTTGTGAGTCAACGACATGAATACTAAAGTGGTTTTTAGCTAAATCGATACCGCCAAAATAAGAATAATCAGACATGGTGCCTCCAGTGCTAATAAGTACCACGTAAGTGTGGCAGATCCTCGGGAGGGGGAATCCATGTCATTCGTTAGGCTAGCATCTTTGACTACGGGAGAATTAATCATGACAGTGCCACTTGAATATGAACAAGCTTCAGCAAAATTTTATGAATACCTTGTTGATGCAAGAGATACATCAGGACTATGGAGTACTCATGTCACATACACGATGACGCAAAGTGTATTTCAAGTGTTCCGCCGAAGAATATCCATACAAGAAGCAATTGCTTTTGCTAATGTCCTTCCAACATGTCTCAAAGCCTTATTCGTTACCGACTGGGATGTTGATGAGAAAAGAGAAGCTTTTGAATCTCGTGAGAAAATGACAGAGGAAGTGAAACTATTACGAGCAGAACATAATTTTTCAACAGAAAATGCGATTCGCGATATAGCGCAAGCGTTGAGGCGCCATGTGAATGAAGAAGCTTTTGATCGGTTACTCTCACAACTGCCAGACGGTGCGTTGGAATTCTGGAAACCTTAATTTTTTCACCAGAGCCATACAAACTGTTTAAGAGTGATTCGCAACGCGTGGCATTTTTACTGTGCCACTACAAGGGGCGCCAAAAACGATTTTTGGCCGACTAATAAGTGCTATGCTTTAGGAGAAAATATGAACCACTATAGCGGAAGTTGTAAGTGTGGAGAGATTCAATTTCAGTTGACTGGTGATATTAAAAAGGTTGTCAACTGCCATTGCAATCAGTGCCGGAAAATGAATAGTACGCCAGTGTCCACATACGGCGTTGTATTAGAAAATGAATTTGTATTAACCACGGGTGAATTAAGCGCCTTTACGTTAAAAGAAAACGCAGTGAAGCATTTCTGCGGTCATTGTGGAACCGCTATTTACAACAAAAACCCTCGTCTGCCGGGTTTAGCGTTAGTTTACTTGTACAGCCTTGATTCTGATCATTTACCCGAGCCACAGGTAAATGTTTTCTGCGAGTCAAAGCTCAATTGGCTGGACAACTTGGGTGAGATACCAAATTTTGAGCAACACATGAGTTAAGACAAAACAAGAAAATGGACTCCCGCTTTAATTATTTTCCCTCATCTGTAAAAAACGATTGAGGGGCGGTGATCAAAATCTCCCCAAAACCATTACGATTTAACATTTTACTCTCTATTTTATATTTGCATAATTATTCGCTTGGACGATTTTCCAGTCTGCGTGGAGCAGACCTGCTCCCTATCACACCGGATTTGATATATCTAGGCTCTATAAACAGTACAGTTGAAACAACCAGGATTCGCATTATGAATCTGTAGGTATTTAACGTTGGCGTCGGTCAACATATTGTAAATAATTTTTTCCAAACCAGAGCCCAAAGTAGTTTCAGCATGAATCATAAGACTATCTTCGCTATATGCTCTTACAGACAGTAGTCGTTGAGTTAATATTTCGGGAATTTCATTTATGTTCAATTCTGCCTCTACAGCATCTTCACGAATGAAAATAGGGCCAGAAGCTTTATACGGTGAGTTAACGTCATGATATTTGTACGGGATGAGTAAAATCCTCTCGCCAATCTCGGCTTCTTTTAAAGATACCCGACATGGGAAACCAGGCTTTGAGTCTGCAATCAACCATTTGGCGCTGAATTTTTCAAGCTGTTGATCGTTCAGGTTAAAGTATTCACTAAACATGCTCTTTTCAATTGGTTTTATAATAAAGTTTGTATTCATTAGGTTATACCTGATTGGTCGTTTTGGTTTTGATGAATACTCATGTTAGCTATGTGAACAGCTCTTAAACATCCGAAAATTGCGCCATATTCAAATTGAGGGGTTGATAAATATGCTCGAATTAACCAGCAAGAATCGGATGGTATCATCAAACTTTGTGTGATGAGATACTGATGAATCACGCGAAACAGTGAGCGTAGCTATGCCAAAGTTATCTGACAATGAAATGAAAAATGCGGTCGCGCAGAAAGATGGATCTTTTGACGGACATTTTTACTATGGCGTCATCACCACCGGTGTATTCTGTTTGCCTTCCTGTTCAACCAAAGCGGCAAATCCAGAAAACCTGAGATTCTTCTTAGATATCGAATCTGCAATGCGAGCAGGGTTTCGTCCTTGTAAGCGTTGCAATCCAACAGGACAGGGCGAGCGTACTCATCAGCTAATCGATGTGGCTCGCTATATAGAAATTCATGCCGAAGACAAAATAACACTAACCCAGTTAGGCAATATTGCAAGGCTTTCACCTTCCAGATTACAACGCTCATTTAAAGACATGTTTGGTGTATCTCCCAAGCATTATCAGGATGCAGTGCGAATGCGAAAATTTAAGCGTTCGTTAAAAGAGGGAGAGAGTGTAACTGGTGCGATTTATTCGTCAGGTTATGGCTCAATAAGTCGGGTATATGGTGAAGCGACCAGAAATATAGGCATGACGCCAAAAGCATACAGAGCTGGCGGTAAAGGTGAAATTATCCATTATGCGTGTCGAGATACGGTGCTTGGGTACATGATAATGGCTGCGACAGATAAGGGGGTATGCTCAGTACAGTTTGGTGATGACAAAAATTCTTTGCTAACTCTATTAAGTGATGAGTTTCCTGAGGCTCGGCTGGTACTTTCTGCGGCACAAGACAAACCAGAGCTGGATAGCTGGATATTGGCTTTAGAGCAGCATATTAGTCAGGGCGCTCCCAGACCCGATGTCCCTCTTGATATCAGAGGAACGGCGTTCCAAATTAAGGTGTGGCAGTTTTTATTAAGTATCAAAGAAGGGGACGTGATGAGCTATGGTGAGGTTGCGGAGCATATTGATAATCCGAAGGCGGTTCGCGCTGTAGGAACCGCTTGTGGCAAAAATCCAGTTGGGATTCTTATCCCCTGCCACCGAGTATTGCGCAACGACGGTTCTTTAGGCGGTTACCGCTGGGGACTCGAGCGCAAAAAAACATTGTTGGGTATGGAAAGAGCAAGGCGCTAATTCAACTGACCAGCAGGATAAATGAAAGATTGAATACTCACTGATAAACCCTGCATAGAATAAATCTAATCGTGTTGATGGTGAGTGGAAGTTTTTATCCAGTTCCGCGCAAATCGATCATCGCTGACAACGGTGGTCTTTAGTGTTTTAGGGTACGAAAAGTTATTCAAGGATAGCTAAATTAGTGAACTCACTGGCAAACTTTTGTTCCAAAATCACTTAGATTAAATACTCTACACAATTCAGAGGGCGTGCGTTTACCCTACTAAAACTTATTCGATTGAGTTGATAACTCATCATTCCCGTTACTAGGCGACATCTTGCTGTCTAACTTCCCTTTATGTGGCATAACGTATTGATTGTTACTTGAGTTAATATAAAAATGGATGCATCATCGATGGGTGAAAGACGACAATTTGTCGTCTAATAAGCGTTATGTTTTATTAGAAAGGAGGAAGTCACATGTCCGTAGAAGATGGTCAACAAGAATTAAAAGAAGCGGTTATAGCGTTGATTGATGCTGGTTGTAACTATCGACTTGACGAATTGGAAAAAATCTATTCTTCAGATCTATCCATTGTCATTGTCCAACAAGATGGTGCGACCTTGAGTTTTAATTATCAGCAAAATATGGATTTTTTCCGACAGCTTCGAAACTCTGGTGCTCCAGCACTTGATAAAACGGCAATATTCAACTTAATCGATATACAGGAGCAGTTTGGGTACGTAATAGTTACTCGGCATATGGATTTGGGGAATGGTTCCCAAAAAATCGTATTTAATTTGATGTTAAATAAGTTAAATGGTTCTTGGCAGGTATACCGAGAACATGCTGTGGTTGTAAGCTAAACATAACAAGAGACTATGGTGTCAACAGTTAATTTCGGGCGCTATTGGTATCCCACATTACACCGTCCCTGAGCATCGAATTTAAGATCACAACCATCTTTCTCATGCAGGCAACTATCGCTACTTTTTTTTGTTTTCCTGCCGTAAGTAATCGTTCATAAGTAGCCTTAAAAACAGGGTTACATTGGATGGCAGACATCATCGCCATATAATGACGGTCCTAACTTGAGTCCGCCCTCCTTGTATCATTTAAGGCTTCAAGATACTTTTTCTAATCCTAGTAAAGTACGTTAGGTTTCTTACTCTAACGTGCTTTTGTCCAAAAATAAGTTTGAGTAGAGATTGAGATCTTTTCCATTCTGACGCCTCACTCGCACCGGCCCCTCAACGTTGCAGCATAAAAAATAAAGTGATGTGAAGTGACTCGGGAAAAGGCAGCGATATGAATTTAAACCGATGACAACCCATAGACTTTTGCGCGGCAGCTCGCCACACTGGGAGCATTGTTCACTAACCGATTCAAATCATTCAGATATGAAGACTTCACTTGACCATCTGCCCGAACGTAAACAACACGAGTTGGCGCTGATTTCCACCATTTTGCGCGATACGCTGGAAGAATACATCGTCGGTAAGCAGGGGAGTAAAGCCGAGTTTCGGATCCTGAAAATCATTCTGTTTGGCAGCCATGCCAAAGGCGGTTGGGTGAGGGATGTTCCCAATGGCTATGTCAGTGATTACGATATTCTGGTGATCGTTAACCAATCCTCACTGGTGGAAGAAGATCTGGTCTGGCGTCGGGCAGAAGAGCAGATCGACCGCAAAGTCACAAGTGCACCGCTGGGTCTGATTGTGCATACCTTGGCAGAAGTGAATGAACAGCTCAGACAAGGTCATTATTTTTTTAAGGATATCCGCGAAGAGGGCATCGAAATCTTTGCCGCTACCCCGAAGGAACTGGCCGAGCCGGGCGATCTGACCGATGAAGAACGCCGTGACATTGCAAAAGGGCATTTTGAGCAGTGGTTTCAAAGTGCAGGAGAGTTTTTAGAATTCTCACAGATTGCGATAGACAGGGGTTATGTAAATAAAGCGGCTTTTGAATTACACCAAGCCGCAGAGCGTTTTTTCGCCTGCACCTTGCTGGTTCTGACCAACTACCTGCCGAAAACCCATAATATCGAAAAGCTGAAAAAATACTGCGCAGAGCAAGACCGTGCCTTTGCCGATATTTTCCCGATGGATGACAAATTCCACCGCCGCAGCTTTCGCCGCTTGCAACGCGCTTATATCGACGCCCGTTACTCAATGCATTATGAAATCACCGAAGAAGAGTTGGCGTATCTGCAAGGTGAAGTGGAGAAACTAAAAACGCTGGCGGAAGCAGTTTGTCTGCGGAAGCTGGAAGCGTAGGCCGTATGGTGTTACCTAATCGCTGTGATACGACATTTAGGTTTTAACCAAGTGTTAGGTAAATACACCAGTTTTTGCGAGTATCATCTCTGTACATCAAGTTGCAACTAAATTATAGTTGCACCATCCTAGTCTGGAGCTATAGTCAAAATGGGCAAACAAGAAAAGTTAAAAGCTAGGCTATTAACCAGACCTAAAGATTTTACGTGGTCAGAACTGGAGTCTTTACTCAGTAATTTAGGTTTTGATTTGTTGAAAGGTAAAGGTTCACGACGCAAATTTTTTCATATAGATAAAAACATTTTGATAAACCTGCATGAACCACACCCAGAGAAGATACTGAAACGCTATGTGGTCGAACAGGTGTTAGAGAAGTTAGTCGAATTAGGTGAGTGTGATGAGTAATTTAATGAAATATAAAGGATTTTGGGGTTCATGTGAAGTCTCCTTTGAAGACGGAATTCTTCATGGGAAAATCGAATGCATAAATGACTTAGTTACTTATGAAGCTGAAACACCAGTTGAACTTGAAGAAGCATTTCATGATTCTGTCGATGATTATCTAGAAACTTGCGCAATGTTAGGCAAAGAACCAGACAAGACGATGTCAGGTTCTTTTAACATTAGAGTTGGGTCTGATTTACACAAGAAATTATATATCAAGTCTAAAGAGAAAAATGTAAGTCTTAATGATTTGGTCAAATCATTACTATTTGAAGGTGTGGAAGAAAATAGAGAGCTTCATATGCACTTGCATGTTCCAGAAAATAAATTTGAAAAAGAATATATTTCTGAGTTTTCAGAGAATAGAAGACAGAAAAGTAATATTATTAATTTTGAAAGAAGGGTGCACTAATCATGTTAGAAGAAGTATCCTATTTAGGTCATGAATTAGTTAATTCTTCTTTCTCCCTGAAAAAAGAACCTAGAGGGAAAGGTTACTATAAATATAATCTTAGCATTGGTGATAAATTTAATTTTTTTAAAACGTATGATGATGAAGGCGAACATTTACATAACGAAATTTCTATATCCATAAACGCATTTGTTCACGGTTTTGAAAAAGATTCAGAAGATCTGGTTTTTATAATGGATATCGAGTTTATTATAAGATTTGAATTAGATAAGGGCCAGTTTATGGAGCAAGATCATGCGATGGAGAACGAATGGTTCTTTATGAATTTTGCTAGCATAGCATCGAAAACAATTATTGATTCGATTTTATCTCATACAGCACTAAAGGGTACTTTTATCCCTGCTCATAGACTTCCTGAAGCATAACCAAATAATCAAACGCGTTAAACTCAGCGGTTATGGACTATATGGTAAGAAATCCATTTCATGTCGTCTTGGTGCAAAATGGTTTTAAGTGGCTGGTTTGGTTGCTGATGTCATTCTGTGTCGTTTTTGGATTTGAGCTTGTTATTGAAATTACCAGCGCTAATAAATCAACCCAGCTAGCCGCTAACGCGCTGACTGATTGAGGCTATGTCTCCTAAGTTCGATAATATAATGAACTCAAAATGTCGTGTGCAGGTTGGTCTCAAGAAGAATATCGTCTAAAAAATCAGTTTTTTTAGGCACGTTTTAGTGCAAAATTAAATTCGGAGTAAATCTGAGAAATAGATTTATTGCTTATCGGCTAGTGTGTTTACGGTAGTTATTTAGGGTATAGCGGGATGTTTGCAGTCACTTAGCTTCGTTATATTTTTTCGGATAAAAGGAACAAATCTGTGAAAATAGCAGTTATTTATTTCACAAAAACGGATGTCACAGGAAAGTTAGCACAAGCGGTTATTAATGGAATTTATGACGCTGATCCGGATGCAACTGTGCTTGAGCACCGAATTGAGGGAAAAGAAATCATTGAGGGGCGATTCATCAATCCGACACTTTTCGAAAGATTGCTTGAGTGTGATGCGATCATCATGGGGTCGCCGACATATATGGGTGGCGTTTCAGCTCAGTTTAAAGCGTTTGCTGATGCAAGTAGTGATTATTGGAGTAACCAAATGTGGTCAAACAAAGTTGCCGCTGGTTTTACATGTGGCAGCGCTCCGAATGGAGATCAAACGAGTACGTTGAATTATTTGATTACTTTAGCTAGTCAACACGGCATGTACTGGGTTGGTCTGGATTTAGCGCATGGCTATAGAGATCAAGGTTTAAATCGTTTAGGTTGCCAGCTTGGTGTCGTTGCTCTATCGGTTGATGGTGTCGCAGATGAGGTTGACTTGTTATCAGCGAAGTATTTAGGCCAGAGAGTTGTGGGCTTGGTTTCTAAGCTTAGCCCAAAACATAACAAATGATTATGGCGGCAATCATG
>NZ_JCARSY010000050.1:0-16155 GCF_059641415.1 Vibrio rubrogenes | reverse complement strand
AATAAGTTTTCTTATGTTTCTAATCAACCGGGTGTTTTTTAGACAGAAAGTCTATTTTTACTCCAAACTGAAAAGCCTTTATCCTTGTTCGACATAGCTAAAAGCAAAAAACTAACTTTTTGAGGAGAGCATCATGAGTTCAATTCGGCGCTATAAAGGTATTGCTCCAGAACTTGGTCTACGCGTTTATGTTGATAGTACGGCCGTGTTAGTCGGTGATATCCGAATCGGTGATGATTCGAGTATCTGGCCTTTGGTGGCTGCCCGGGGGGATGTTAACCATATCCATATTGGTAAAAGAAGCAATATTCAGGATGGTTCTGTTCTTCATGTCACTCACAAAAATGCCGCAAACCCGAATGGTTACCCACTGATTATTGGCGATGATGTAACGGTTGGCCACAAAGCGATGCTCCATGGCTGTACGATTCAGGACCGGGTTCTGGTTGGCATGGGCAGCATTATTCTCGATGGTGTGACGATAGAGAGTGAGGTTGTGATTGGTGCAGGGAGTTTAGTGCCCCCCAACAAAACATTACAAAGTGGCTACCTTTATATAGGTAATCCAGCCAAACAAGCTCGTCCGTTAACAGATGAAGAACGAGCCTTCTTACTTAAATCAGCAGAAAACTATGTTCAGAATAAAGATGACTTTCTTCATCAAGTAGAAGATATCTAATTACAGACAACCAGATCGATTTGTCCGAGCGCATTGTATGCTTCATCTTCAATGAGCTGCTCGGCCAATTCTTCGCAATCAAAACGATACTGAGAGAAAATACTTACAGCCGTTTCTTCACCCGTTATTTGCTGACCGGAAAGCTGTTCCAGAACAGTAACGGCAACAATACACTCAATTAACGCTCCCTGACATTGAGCAGGGAAGCGTATTTGCTGCGTGGTTTCGTCCCAAGACTGCACATCAGGAAAAAGAATCGACTGGTTCATAGACTGCCTTCCAAATTGCGTCTAAGCTCACTTAATATTTGCCGCGTACCGGGACGAATACCACGCCACAACATGAAACTTTCCGCGGCTTGTCCAACTAACATTCCTAAGCCATCATAGGCATGAGCACAGCCATTCTCCACAGCCCACTGATTAAAAACCGTGAGCCCTTTGCCATACATCATGTCATAGGCAACACTTTTTTCGGCAAAGATATCACCGGAAATATCCGGCAGTTCCCCGGCCAGACTCGCTGACGTCGAATTAATCACCACATCAAATGCGGTATGAATCTCTGACATCGACTGAGCAGAGACCGGAGCGAATGTCGGCGATGTTTGATTTTGATTGTTGTGCTTTTGGAAAAAAGCGGCAAGGTCTTGTGCTTTGGAGAAGGTCCGGTTGGTAATCACAATCGAGTCAGGTGATTGTGCTAATAAAGGATGAATCACACCTTTTGCTGCACCACCTGCACCAATTAATAAGATTTTTGCTCCCTTCAAGGGTACCTGATACTGCAATAGATCCTGAACCAGACCGGCTCCATCAGTATTGTCTCCGAGAATGCCGCCATCATCGAGTTTCTTCAATGTATTGACCGCACCGGCAATTTGAGCGCGCTCAGTCAGCTGACTGGCAAACGAGTATGCCTCTTCTTTAAAAGGGACTGTTACATTACATCCTTTTCCCCCCCGAGAGAGAAAAGCATCCACTGCTGTTTTAAACCCATCTATCGGAGCCAGCTCAGCCGTATAGATCATGTCCTGATTCGTCTGACGAGCAAACAACGTCTGTATAAAAGGAGATTTACTGTGACCAATTGGATTGCCGAATACTGCATACTGATCCTGATAAGCCATATCCCTGCCTTCACTCAAAAAAATAGAAAAGAATCTTTTGACCCTATCACTCCCGATGAAAACTGTCACCAATCTCTTGGTGTCAAGTATTCCGTCAGACGGGCTTCTGCGCTGCCGGTTTCAGGCTGATACCCGTACTCCCAGCGTACTAACGGTGGCATTGACATCAAAATAGACTCGGTACGTCCTCCGGATTGCAGACCAAACAGCGTACCCCGGTCAAACACCAGATTAAATTCTACATATCGACCCCGTCGATAGAGCTGGAACTGGCGTTCATGTTCTGTAAACGGGCTGTCTTTTCGTTGCTCTACAATCGGTAGATAAGCACGGGTGTATCCCTCACCGACTGCCCGGATATAAGCAAAACAGGTGTCGAAGTCCCACTGATTGAGATCATCAAAGAAAAGTCCGCCAACACCCCGGGTTTCCTCTCGATGTGGTAAGAAAAAGTACCGATCACACCAATCTTTATGTTGTTGGTACACCTCTGAACCAAACGGCTGACAAATTTCTTTCGCCACTTGGTGCCAATGATGGCAGTCTTCGTCAAATGGATAAAATGGGGTTAAGTCAAACCCGCCACCAAACCACCAGACCGGCTGTTCGCCATCTTTTTCTGCAATGAAGAAGCGCACATTCATATGAGAGGTAGGTACGTAAGGATTGTTGGGATGCATCACTAAAGAAACCCCCATCGCCTCGAATCGACGTCCTTTTAACTCCGGTCGATGAGCAGTAGCAGATGCGGGCATTTCATTGCCTGTGACATGAGAAAAATTAACCCCGCCCTGTTCAAACACATGACCATTGCGCATCACGCGGCTACGTCCGCCACCGCCCAAACGGTCACTCGGTTCACGGTGCCATTCATCCTGCTCAAACCGGGACAAACCATCAGTTGCTTCAAGCTGCTGACAAATTGAATCCTGTAGCTGCAGTAAAAAGGTTTTAACGGCCTGCTTATCAATCCCACTCATCACGATTTCCCTTGTTTCTACCCTTGTCTTAATATTTCTTGCGTGCGCGCATCTCGAATCTCACTGGGTTTATCCCGCCCACCGGTTTGTCCAGCCAAAATAGCATGGAGACAGTGGCCAAGTTGCTGCTGCACCGCTTCTGTCGTCATACAAGGTGGCTGACCCGTTAAATTTGCACTGGTTGAAGTAATGGGTTTGCCGTAAGCCTCACACAGTTGCCGAACCTGTGGATGATCCGTGACCCGAACAGCAATCGTATCAAACAAACCACTGAGCCAAACAGAAACACGCTCACTGGCCGGCATCACCCAAGTGATAGGACCCGGCCAACTTGCTTGAACATGAGCCAGTTGTTGTGCAGAAAGCTGGCGTTCATCAATATAGGGCTGTAATTGTGCATAACTGGATGCAATAAGAATCAACCCCTTTTCAACCGGACGATTTTTTATTTCCAGTAACTTTTGAATCGCATCAGCCCGGTCAGGATCGCACCCGACGCCAAAGACACCTTCGGTCGGATAGGCAATCACATCGCCTTGGTGCAACGCATCAAGCACCTGCTCAAAATTATTCACAATACTTCTCATTATGCTCGGATGATGATGCCACTAGTGTACAAACGATCATGCCAGAAAATGAAATCAATTTTGTCCGAAAAGACATTATCGGGGGAACTCTCCAGACGCAAACGTTTTCCTTCAGCTCATTTCCCCGTATAATGCGCGCAAAATTGTCGTACTTTGACAGCATGAACAACTTGAGCATTGCAATAAACCTGAAGGAGTCTGAGATGAAAGTCGGAATTATAATGGGCTCGAAGTCCGATTGGCCAACGATGAAGCTTGCCGCAGAAATGTTAGAGCAATTCGGTGTGGCATATGAAACTAAAGTCGTTTCAGCACACCGTACACCTCAGTTACTGGCCGACTATGCAAGTCAGGCCAAAGCGCGTGGTCTCAAAGTGATCATCGCAGGAGCAGGCGGGGCAGCTCATTTGCCGGGGATGGCCGCTGCATTTACCAGTTTGCCTGTGCTGGGCGTTCCGGTTCAATCCAAGGCATTAAAAGGGATGGATTCGCTCCTTTCTATCGTTCAGATGCCGAAAGGTATCGCGGTTGGTACTTTAGCGATTGGTGAAGCCGGTGCAGCCAACGCAGGGATTCTGGCGGCTCAAATCATTGGTGTTCACGATGAACAGGTCATGCAGAAAGTTGAAGCTTTTCGCCAGTCGCAAACGGATACCGTTCTTGCCCATCCAGATCCAACTGAGGAATAGCCAGTATGCACGTACTTGTCTTAGGCGCAGGCCAGTTAGCGCGGATGATGTCTCTTGCCGGTGCCCCCTTGAATATTCACATTAGCGCCTTTGATGTTGTCAGCGGTCAGATCATCCATCCACTGACTCAGGAAGTGCAAGGACATGGTTTGGAGAATGCCATTCAGCAAGCGGACGTTATCACTGCCGAATTTGAACACATTCCCCATGATATCCTCCACCAATGTGAACAAAGCGGAAAGTTACTCCCCGGAGCGCAAGCCATCAAAACCGGTGGTGACCGTCGTCTCGAAAAAGCATTGCTTGATGAAGCCGGCGTCAAAAATGCCAAATATTTCGTCATCAAAACCAGAGACGATTTTGACAGTGCTATCCGTCATGTCGGTATTCCAATGGTTCTGAAGAGTGCTTTAGGCGGATACGATGGAAAAGGTCAGTGGCGACTAAAATCAACAACCGATGCCGATGAAATCTGGCCGGAGATGCAACAATGCATTGAAGCCAGTGAAAACCAAGCAATTGTTGCTGAAGAATTCGTCCCCTTTGATCGAGAAGTATCGCTGGTCGGAGCTCGCGGCAAAGATGGACAATGGGTTGTTTACCCACTGTCAGAGAATATCCACACCAATGGTGTCCTCAGTCTGTCAACATCGCTTGATGCGCGGATGCTACAGCAACAGGCCAAAACCATGTTTGAAGCCGTTGCGAACACACTCAATTACGTGGGTGTTCTCGCATTGGAATTTTTTGATGTGCAGGGACAGTTGCTTGTCAACGAGATCGCACCTCGGGTACACAACTCAGGACATTGGACTCAACAAGGCGCAGATACATGCCAGTTTGAGAATCATTTACGTGCAGTATGTGGTTTACCTCTGGGCAGCACAAAACTGATCCGTCCGACATGCATGGTGAATATTCTGGGTGAAGATACGCTGCCCTCCGAGATTCTGGCAACGGAAGGATGTCATATCCACTGGTATGGCAAAGAAAAACGTTCGGGAAGAAAGATGGGGCATATCAATGTCAGTGCCGATTACTATGCGGAGCTGGAGCGAATCATCTGTTCGCTTGCGGATGTACTCTCGACAGACGCATTTCCGGCGGTTCATCAATTCGCCAGCCAGCACAAATAATCTCTGATGTTGCTTTCAGCGTCAGTCACTCAAAGCCTATGACGTTTTAATCCACTTTCACATCAAAGTCATTGAACGACACACCTTATCAGCCAAGGGTATCAAAACCCTTGGTAATTTATTTCGTCTCTGGTTTAGTCTCTTGCGCGTGACCGCATCGGCGGGCTGCACAAATTAACGTAGTTCCGGCAGCTGATTTTTTCTCAATGAGCAGTGGAAACCCACATTCGCTGCATTGCCCAATTACTGGGGGAGCGTTGATAGCAAACTTACACTTAGGATACCGATCGCAAGCCCAAAAAGTTTTACCGAAGCGGGACTTTCGTTCAACCAGTTGACCCGTATTGCATTCCGGACAACATACTTCTCGAGGTTGCTCAGTCTTGGGAGGATCGGATGATTCAATATGATGACACTGCGGGAAATGACTACAGCCGATAAACATGCCATAACGCCCCTGCCTTAATACCAACTCATGGCCACACTCAGGGCAGGGCACACCTAAAGCTTTAACGATATGGCCATCTTGCTGATGGCGCGGGCGAATATAGTCACACGCCGGATAAGCCGAGCAGCCCCAAAATGGTCCGTGTTTACCATGACGCAACTGTAACTCACAACCACATTGGGGACATGACTCAACTTCATCCAAAGCGTGTTCATGTGCAGAAAATAATTGCTGATCTATATGACGACTCATTGAATCTCTATCAGTGCAAAATGCCTTGCTCTTTGGTATACAACCATTCTTCCATCAGCGTATAGGCACTCTCATTACCCGGAACATTGAATAGCACCATCAGAATAATCCATTTCAAATCATCCAGTTCAAATTCATTGGTTTCTAGTCCCATCACTCGGTCAATGACCATTTCTCGAGTTTCGGGCGTCAACACTTTAATCTGTTCAAGGAACAGCAGGAATCCGCGGCATTCAACATCAAGTCGGGCTGTCTCCTTCTCGGTATAGACTCGCATTGCTGTTGCAGCACTGATCGATAATGGAGAATGCACATCACTTTGTTGTAGTGATGCCAATTCTTCTAACCAGTTAAGGGCTTTGTAGATCTCTTTCTGATGAAAACCTGCACGCAGGAGCTCATCCTCTAACTCATCTTGATCAACTTGTAACTCAGCATCGCTATGGATGTAAGTTTCGAACAGATACATAAGAATATCCATCATCATAGCTAGCCCCTCCCCTTACGAATATAGCCACCAGCAACTGCAATCACGTGCCCGGATAATTCCAACTCCAGGAGCTGTCTCATTACTTCATGGACTGGTATATGGGTACGCGTTGCAAGAATATCAACTGGTGTCGCTTTTACCCCTACGTTAGCTAACACTTCAGCAAATGGCAATTCTTCGTCGTCAATTAATGGCGGAAAAAGCTCATTTTGCTGAATTTTCTCTTCTTGCTTAACCCAAGCAGATAACGTACCAACTTCAGAAAGTACCTGTTCGATATTCTGAACTAAGCAAGCGCCATCACGAATTAATGCATTACTTCCCCGATAACCATGCTGATGAATCGCGCCCGGGATCACAAAAACATCCCGATTTTGCTCAGCAGCATACCTTGCGGTAATCAATGATCCACTTTTTTCTGCGGCTTCAATCACCAGTACCCCCAAAGATAATCCACTGATAATCCGGTTGCGGCGAGGAAAGTTCATTGATTTCGGTGGTGTTGAGGGACAAAATTCTGACACCAAAACACCGCACTGTTGTTCAAGCATCCGCTCAGCCAACCCCCGATGCCGAGCCGGATAGATGCGCGCCAAGCCAGCCCCTAATACCGCAATGGTTTTGCCGCCACCGTCGAGTGCTCCCTGATGAGCCTGACCATCAATCCCTAACGCCAGCCCACTGGTCACTGCTACTTGGTGCTGAGCAAACCCATTCGCAAAATGCCATGCATCTTGCAATCCTTGCATACTGGCATGACGGCTCCCCACAATGGCAATCTGTGGAACAGACAGCAACGTAATCTCTCCCTGCACAAACAATAGAGGGGGCGGAGACGGAATTTCTTTCAACAGGGCAGGATAATCCGGTGAAAAATAAGTCACGATGTGACGATGATTGCCACGCACTTGCCATTTAAGGCAATCCTCCGCCACTTGATTCGCGGCTCCGGAGAGCAGATAAGAAACCTGCTCGGGCGTGAATCCCAAAGCAAGCCACTCTTTTTCAGAATAATGACTCAACGACTCAAGCGATGCTTTACCGAGTAGTTTTAACAACGATTGAATTCCCAGACGTGGCGTCAGGCAGAGTTTTATCCAGATCAATAGTTGATCTTGTTCAGTGACATGCGAGGCTGATTGGTACATCTCCGGAGATATCCTGATACTAAGTAGTGAGTTGGCGAAACAATGGTCCAATCGACGGATAATTAATAATCACTTCGATTTATCACTCACAATGCTGTCAATTAAGTCTTAAAATGTCTAGAATTGGAGCATTGGACTTTTTATTGTTTCGGCACATTTCAACAATTTGAGTGTATATGTCTGTATTACAAGTATTAACTTTTCCTGATGAACGTTTAAGAACGGTCGCAAAACCCGTTCAAGAAGTCACACCTGAAATCCAAAAATTCGTTGATGACATGATCGAAACCATGTACGAAGAAGATGGGATCGGTCTGGCGGCGACGCAGGTTGATTTCCATCAGCGTATCGTGGTGATAGACGTCTCTGAAACCCGCGATCAACCTCGTGTTTTGATTAATCCTGAAATTATCGAAAAACGCGGGGAGGATGGTATCGAGGAAGGGTGTCTATCGGTTCCGGGAGCAAGAGCTCTGGTGCCAAGAGCGGCAGAAGTGACCGTTCGTGCATTAGACAGAGACGGAAAAGAATTTACCTTTGAAGCAGATGACCTTCTGGCAATCTGTGTGCAACATGAGTTGGATCACCTCCAAGGCAAATTATTTGTCGATTATCTCTCTCCGCTTAAACGTAAACGGATTAGAGAGAAGCTGGAAAAAATCAAACGCGCGAACGAAAAAAAGAAAGATGAAGCATAAGTGAGGTCACGGTGAGTCAGTCACTCAGAATTATTTTTGCCGGAACTCCGGATTTTGCCGCCCGTCATTTGGCGGCATTATTGTCTTCAGAGCATGAAGTCATCGCAGTCTACACCCAACCCGACCGCCCCGCAGGGCGCGGCAAGAAACTAACCGCCAGCCCGGTCAAAACCTTGGCAACAGAACATCACATTCCGGTTTATCAGCCGGAAAATTTCAAAGCGCCAGACAGCAAACAACAACTGGCTGAGCTCAATGCTGATTTGATGGTGGTTGTGGCCTATGGGCTTTTGTTGCCCCAAGCCATCTTAGATGCCCCGCAATTAGGGTGCATTAATGTGCATGGTTCGATTTTGCCCAAATGGCGCGGGGCTGCTCCCATTCAGCGCTCTATCTGGGCGGGAGATGAAGAAACGGGTGTGACCATCATGCAGATGGATGCAGGATTAGATACCGGTGACATGTTGTCTATTGCAAAACTCCCCATAGAATCAACCGATACCAGTGCTTCGATGTACGAGAAACTCGCTCGTTTAGGGCCACAAGCGCTCATTGAAACACTCGACGCGATTAGTCATGGTCAAGTAACACCTGTTTCTCAGGATGACCAACTCGCAAGTTACGCTCAGAAGCTGAGTAAAGAAGAAGCCCGCATCGACTGGTCACAACCTGCCGATTTTATTGAACGCTGTATTCGGGCATTCAATCCTTGGCCTGTCAGTTATTTTTCCGTGACCGATACCAAAGCAGCGGCAACCCCTTCAATTAAGGTCTGGCAAAGCCGTGTTGAACACACGTCAACCGACCAGCCAGCCGGAACCATCATCCGGGCAGATAAAACTGGCATTTATATTGCCACAGGAAAAGATGTCCTGGTTTTAGAACAACTGCAAGTTCCCGGCAAGAAGGCAATGCCCGTTCAGGATATTCTCAATGCCCGCGCCGAATGGTTTGCAGTAGGAACTCAGCTCAATTAATAATATTGGTAACCGATCGGTTATCTACTTTACTTAAGGTTCAGATTCATGATGAATGTTCGTGCTGCTGCCGCTTCAGTTGTTTTTCAAGTTGTCGATCAAGGCGCGTCACTGTCCTCCGTACTACCAGAGGCTCAGAAAAAAATAAAACCCAGAGATCACGCGCTGCTTCAGGAGATCTGTTTTGGTGTTCTCCGCTATCTGCCGCGTTTAGAAGCAGCAGCAAATGAGCTGATCAGTCAACCGCTGACCGGAAAAAAACGGGTTTTTCATCATTTAATTCTGGTGGGGTTATATCAGATTCAATTCATGCGCATCCCTGACCATGCTGCAGTCGGAGAAACGGTCAGTGCCACTCAGGATTTAAAAGGTACACGCCTACGCGGTTTAATCAACGCCATTCTGAGAAATTATCAGCGCAACAGCGCATCAATCGATCAACGCATTCAAGACAGCAAATATGATGCGGTTCAATACTGTCATCCTAAGTGGTTATTGAAAGCCCTTCAGGAAAGTTATCCGGAGCAGTGGCAGGCGATCGTCACAGCCAACAATCACAAAGCACCGATGTGGCTGCGGATCAACCATCAGCATCACACCGCTGAAAGTTACTTGAAGTTACTGGAAGAACAAAACATTGATGTGAGTCTACACCCACAAGCAAAAGACGCCATAAAATTGACGACGCCTTGTGACGTGAAATTATTACCGGGATTTGAACAAGGCTGGGTGTCCGTTCAGGATGCGGCGGCACAATTGTCGGTCCATTACTTAGCACCGCAAGCCAAAGAATTAATTCTTGACTGTTGTGCCGCACCCGGCGGTAAAACCGCACATATTCTGGAACGGATTCCCGATACACAAGTTGTTGCCGTTGATTGTGACCCATCAAGATTAAAACGGGTGGATGAGAATCTTGCACGACTCAATCTGGATGCCCAAATTATCTGTGGGGATGCCCGGCACCCTGAGGACTGGTGGCACGGGGAGAAGTTTGATCGTATTTTACTCGATGCGCCCTGTTCGGCAACAGGCGTTATCCGCAGACACCCGGATATAAAATGGCTCCGTCGGGCCGATGATATTACTGCATTGGCCACGCTGCAAAGCGAGATTCTGGATGCCATGTGGGCGCAACTAAAACCTGGCGGAACGATGGTTTACGCCACTTGTTCGGTATTACCTCAAGAAAATAGTCTGCAGATAAAAACGTTTTTATCTCGAACATTAGATGCACAACTGATAAATTCAGAAATTGATAATCCGGGACGACAAATTCTGCCGGGAGAAAATGATATGGATGGTTTCTATTACGCAGTCTTACAGAAAGCCATCTAGTGTGACTTGAAACATTATATCTGAGTCATTACGGATTTTAAGCGCACTGTCTTTTCAGTGGTAAACAAGAGATTATGTTATGAAAATCATCATTCTTGGAGCCGGTCAGGTAGGTGGCACACTGGCGGAAAACCTAGTTGGTGAAAACAACGATATTACGATTGTCGATAAAAGTAGTGACCGCCTGAGAGAACTTCAGGATAAATACGACCTTCGTGTTGTCAACGGACATGCCAGCCATCCGAGTGTTCTCAAAGAAGCAGGCGCTCAGGACGCCGATATGCTGGTGGCAGTGACCAACACTGATGAAACCAACATGGCTGCCTGTCAGGTAGCATTTACCTTGTTTAACACACCCAACCGGATTGCCCGAATTCGTTCTCCCGAATACCTTGCTGAAAAAGAAACACTCTTTCATTCCGGTGCCGTCCCTGTCGATCATTTGATTGCCCCGGAAGAACTGGTGACTAGCTATATCGAGCGCTTAGTCCACTATCCCGGTGCGTTACAAGTGGTCAGCTTCGCCAATCAAAAAGTCAGCCTCGTTGCAGTAAAAGCATATTATGGCGGCCCATTGGTTGGTAATGCACTCTCAGCACTGCGCGAACATATGCCACATATTGAAACCCGTGTCGCGGCAATTTTCCGTCAAGGCAGACCGATTCGTCCTCAGGGAACGACCATCATTGAAGCCGACGATGAAGTTTTCTTTGTGGCTGCCAGTAACCATATCCGTTCTGTCATGAGTGAACTACAACGCCTCGAAAGACCCTATCGCAGAATCATGATCGTCGGTGGTGGTAATATCGGGGCGAGCCTCGCCAGACGTCTCGAGCATAGCTACAGTGTGAAACTGATCGAGAGAAACTACCAGCGTGCGGAATACCTGTCGGAACAGTTGGAAAATACCATTGTGTTCTGTGGTGATGCCGCCGATCAAGAGTTGTTGACCGAAGAAAACATCGATCAAGTGGATGTGTTCATTGCTCTGACCAATGAAGATGAAACCAACATTATGTCAGCTATGCTGGCGAAACGTTTGGGCGCCAAAAAAGTGATGGTTCTGATTCAAAGGGGCGCTTACGTCGATCTGGTTCAAGGCGGCGTAATCGATGTCGCAATCTCCCCGCAACAGGCAACCATTTCCGCATTACTCACTCACGTCCGCCGGGCTGATATCGTTAACGTTTCTTCCTTGCGTCGTGGTGCAGCAGAAGCCATTGAAGCGATAGCTCACGGTGATGAAACCACCTCAAAAGTTGTCGGCAAAGCGGTCGGGGATATCAAACTGCCACCCGGCACCACCATTGGTGCTATCGTACGGGGTGAAGAAGTACTCATCGCCCATGACCGGACAATCATCGAGCAGGATGACCATGTGGTGATGTTCTTGGTCAACAAGAAATATGTTTCCGATGTGGAAGCCCTGTTCCAACCCAGCCCATTTTTCCTGTAGTGATTGATGACCATGCTGAATCTGAAATCGATTCTATTTGTGCTGGGCTTGGTGCTCTCCAAACTAGCTTTGTTTATGTACGTTCCGACACTGGTGTCTTTTGTCAGTGGCACAGCCGGATTTCTCGACTTCGGACAGGCAGTACTCATTACCCATGTCGCAGCCTTTATTTTTCTGACCTTAGGCCGGACAGCAAATTTTAAGCTCAATGTCCGAGACATGTTTCTGATTACCAGTTTAGTCTGGACGGTTGCCAGTGCGTTTGCAGCACTCCCTTTCGTGTTTATCAATCATATTAGTTTTACGGACGCCTATTTTGAAACCATGTCCGGCATTACCACAACCGGTTCGACCGTCCTGAGCGGGCTGGATAACATGGCACCCAGCATTTTACTCTGGCGTTCCATCTTACAATGGCTGGGTGGGGTCGGATTTATCGTGATGGCGGTCGCCGTGCTACCGATGCTTAATGTCGGGGGGATGAAACTGTTCCAGACGGAATCTTCTGACTGGTCTGATAAAAGTAGTCCCCGGGCCAAAACCGTCGCCAAAAACATCGTGATTGTCTATGTCATTCTGACGCTTTTATGTTGTATTGGCTATGTCATGACTGGCATGACGGTGTTTGAGGCAATTAATCATTCATTCACAACATTATCGACCGGAGGATACTCGACCTCTGACGGCTCGATGAATCACTTCTCAAAAGGCGCACACTGGGTTGCCACCGTGTTTATGTTTCTGGGCGGATTACCCTTCTTACTGTTTGTCTCTGCCATCCGTAAAAAAACACCGATCGAACTGTATAAAGACGCTCAGGTACGCGGGTTCTTCTATCTGTTTCTCGCAGCAAGCGGCATTGTGAGTGTGTGGCTTGTCATCCATAACGGCTATCCCGTGATGGATGCCATCCGAGTTGCGATGTTTAATATTGTTTCTGTAGTGACGACGACCGGATATGGGCTGGATGACTTTACCGCCTGGGGGGCGCTGCCCAGTACATTATTTGCGTTTTTAATGATGGCCGGAGCCTGTTCCGGTTCGACTGCCGGTGGGATCAAAATCTTCCGTTTTCAAATTGCTATCACGCTACTCAATCGGCAGATGATGAAACTCATCCATCCTTCCGGAGTCTTTGTCCAGCGCTATAATAACCGCCCGGTCACGGATGACATTGTTCGTTCCGTGGTCGCTTTTGCACTGACTTTTATGATTACAATCATCATCATTGCCGCCGCACTCAGTGCAATGGGACTGGATCCGACAACCAGTATTTCCGGAGCCATCACTGCCGTCTCAAACGTCGGTCCGGGGATGGGGAATATCATCGGCCCGACCGGTAACTTTGCGCCGCTACCAGACATGGCTAAATGGATTCTGAGTTTTGGCATGTTAATGGGAAGGCTGGAAATTCTGACTATCTTGGTTCTGTTCTTTCCCGCATTCTGGCGACGTTAAAACAGACAAAAAAAGGCCGAGGAACACCGGCAGTTATTTTGAGCGGTATTCCGAAGCATTGACATCGAATATCTCAACGATCAATTCGACAACACATAATAGTAAATCGAGAAAAAGTGGCAGGCACAGCCACTGAGAACAAAACCATGCCAGATGGCGTGATTATACGGTATCTTTTGCGCCACGTAGAAAATAACCCCCAGCGTATAAATGACGCCTCCGGCAGCCAACAACGTTAACCCGCCGATATTGAGGTGAATCGCCAACTGATAAACCACGACTAAAGAAAGCCAGCCCATCACCACATAGATCACTAAAGATAAGCGCTTAAACCGGTGAATAAAGGCGATTTTCAAGACAATACCAACCAGCGCAATCAGCCAGATCACAATCATTAATCCAATCGCTAAGGGTGTTCTCAGGCTAACCAGAAGAAAAGGGGTATAACTGCCGGCAATTAACAGATAAATTGCACA
Organism: Vibrio rubrogenes; assembly: GCF_059641415.1. NCBI lineage: Bacteria > Pseudomonadati > Pseudomonadota > Gammaproteobacteria > Vibrionales > Vibrionaceae > Vibrio > Vibrio rubrogenes. Next base: position 2,214 of record NZ_JCARSY010000050.1, on the reverse strand, counting down.
ATGATCAAACGTTTTTAACCAACGCTTGGTTTGCTGCAGCGGAATCGAATGATAGAGCGTCGAAGCAAGAAACAACATTATGATGCTGCCACCGTAGATCGCAATACTGGTGACCGTCAAAATATCATCGGTTACAGATGTGGCTTTCACCAGTAGCATCACTAAACCTATGATGCCCAGAATCAAGCCGACACCGTGTGTTACCGAATTCCATATCTCTTCTTTGAGCGTATATTCCTGATTCAACGAGGTCATGCGAAACTCCTGAGGGTTCATCTCACCGCTGAGTATGACATAATTCAACTTACATGTGTACGCTGAATTTTACGTGCTTTCTTCCAGAAAATCGAATACTCGTTCAGCCACCAGTTCAAGCGGTGTGTCAATCGGAATAATCAGGTGACGTTTCAATGCACCACTGCCAAGCAGATGAGACAACATGCCACCAACACCTCGTTGTTGCCGATCAATTTCAAACCATAATTCCAAAGCAGACTCTGAGCGATAGGCGACAACTTCAACTTCACGCCAGCGACCATGATAAGGCCCGGTCGTCGGTACAAACTCAAACTCCTGAACAAACGGTAACTCGAATCCACTGGCTGCTTCACATTCAACCTGACGAATTCGGAATCCCTGCGATTCGAAAGCACTAAATACTGCATCGAGCAATGGCTCCGGCCGTACGGTTACTTCGTCTTTGTCTGTCGGATCGGAGGCGAGCGCAATGTCCAGACCGGTTTCCAACCAAACTTTTGCATCACCAATCGTAATGGGTGTATTCCAAGGAACATTGAATGTCACCAAAAAGTCCCGAGTCTCTCCGGGGTGAATCGTGAATGCATACGGCAAGCGCCATTGATCCAAAACACAGTTCCGATGCACTCTGTGTGTCCGGGATTTTCCCTGACGATCATCGCCAATCGGCTCTTCATCGACATAGCGACAACATAATCTTGCATCGATATTATCAATGTCCTGTGCTGTCGCGCCCCCATAAACATGGATCGTGACATTGGTCTGCTGCCCGGGTTGGAGCACCTCTTGTTGTAAAACAGTATCAACTCTTGCTGACCCGATACCAAAACTTGCGAGGGTTTTCTTCAAGAAAGACATATCTACCTCCCCCAGCCTTCTGCGATTAACTCTACCTCATCCAATTATGAGATAAATTGGTTATCCATAGTAATACTGAACTTTGCCAGAACTCAATTCTCAGCATCAATAATTTAAATTTTATGACATTGTATGAACAAAAGGTTATCGATCAATTCATATGTAAATGCTATGCTTACCAAAGTGTGTATAAATTGTACATACGAAATTCCTAGACAGCTATTCGGAACGGTTTGCGCCAGATGAGCCCACCTTCAGCAGTGATGATGAAGTCTTGACTCAATAGCTAATCTAGGCCATTGAAATGGCAAGGGAAGTGTCTGACCGTTAGGTATATATATGCGCCCAACAGCAGTCAGGTTTTCGCACTCACATGGGAGTGCATCACGGCGTCGAGCAAGCTTTGCAGCTTCTGGACCAAAAGTAAAAGTTGCACCTGTAATGACTCCAGCTGAGAAACGTGTTCATGAAGCATCGGAGATATCAACCGAAGTTAAAGCAGCATAAGCCAACCAAGTGAAAGCGCAGTAAAGCAATGCTCTGCGCTTTTTTTATGCCTCTTTCACATTGGTTTCCCGCTTTCAATTTGTTACTTTATCTGAGTAATCCCACACTGATGCCATGGAGAAACCAATGAAATGCCACCGTATTGAAGAACTGCTCGAACTGTTAGAGCCCGAATGGCAAAAAGATTCTGAGCTAAACCTGCTTGCGTTTTTGGTCAAGCTTGCTAATGAAGCGGGTTATCAGGGCGACTTAGCAGATTTAAGTGACGATATCCTGATCTATCACCTGAAAATGCGCCATAGCGCCAAAGATGAGATGATTCCGGGTTTGAAAAAAGATCAGGAAGATGATTTTAAAACCGCTATCTTGAAAGCTCGCGGTATTATCCAATAATCATGCATGACCCCATTAGTGGGTCTGCTTCCCCCCATGCAACCACTACTGAAAATCGAACCGATCAAGCAACCGTAATTAATTAGTATCGAGTCATGATGCTGATGACATTTTCGAATCATCCGAAGCCAAGCAAATAAACGTAATCAATATATAGATTGAATAATTCTCTTACAGAGATTAAATACAAAAAACTGA
>NZ_JCARSY010000005.1:0-175616 GCF_059641415.1 Vibrio rubrogenes | reverse complement strand
TGGTGGAACTGACCGAGCAAATGAGAAAAGTGCGGCTTATGCGCTGAATAAAGCAAAAGATTTACGGGAAAAGTCATACAGAGAAGTGTTAGGCGGGCTTGAATTGTCTTGGCAATCGCTTGACTTTTCAAGTCAAAGACGCACTTTTCTAGCCGATCTCGTTGATTCTGTTTCAAAGACAGTAATTGCATACGAAAAGCAATATCAAATCGGTCAAAGAACGTTGCTTGATTTGTTAAATAGTGAAAATGAGCTCTTTGAGGCCCGTAAAGACTATCTTGAGGCAAAATATACTGAAGTGTATGCGCAATACCGCGTCATGAATGCCATAGGTAATTTGCTTGATAGTCTGAAAGTCACGGTCCCACAGGAATGGACTACCCACTCAGGTGATTAAGATGAAATTCAATTATTTGCTATTTTTAGTCTCATTGCCAGTTTGGTCTGCGAATATTGCTGACCAAAGTCAGGATGAATATGATTACATAGCTCCCCCGATCGTTGTACAAGCTTTTGATCTTGCAGATTCAGATCATGACGGTGTGATTAATGCGCGGGATTTATGTCCAAAAACGCCTCAAAACGCCAAAATAGATAACGATGGCTGTGAAACTTATTACCGGAGTAAAACTCAACGGCAACTACGGATTTTATTTGAGAATGATTCCAGCAACATTAATTCAATTTTTAATGTACAGATTAAGCAGATGGCACATTTTTTAGCGGACTACCCTGAAACTTCAATCGAACTCAGAGGCTATGCCAGTCTCAGTGGAGAAACTCAATATAACCAAGAGTTATCCAAACAACGGGCAGACAGTGTGAAAGCCCGGCTGATAGAGGAAGGCGTCTCTGCGGACAGAATCAGAATTGTGGGATTTGGTGAATCCAATCCTGAAGCAACCGGTGAAGATCAGATCAGTGATGCCAAAAATCGACGGGTCTCCGCAACTGTTGTTGGTTATAAAGGCGATATTGAGAAAAAATGGACTATTTTTTCCACACTCCCACCCAATCGGCACACCTACTAGCTCACTTGCATCAAACAGAAAAGAGATAATGTATCGCTACAACAGACTCCTGTTATGGGTTAATAACATGCGATTGATACAGATGAGGTGTACCACTTCTCGGTCTGGGATGATACTCTTCGCTGATTATATTTATTGGGCTGAGACCATCGCAACAAATGGTTCAGCCTGACTTTTCGCATCAAATAGTTTTGAGATGACACCCATGTATTTATCTAAGTTAACGCCAGCAGTGTTCGCACATTTATATAACGATATCGTTGAATTTCGTCGTACCTTTGATCTCCCTGTTAGTCAACCAGATAGCCTCGACCGAGATGCAGATACGCTCCATACTTCATTGGCAATTGAAGAGCTTACAGAGCTTGCTGAAGCGCAGGATAAAGTTGAACAGGCTGATGCGATTGTCGATACTGTTTACGTTCTGATGGGTCGGCTGGTACACCTTGGACATGATACACCAGCACATAATCCGGGTATCAGCTACCTGATCGATCTATTGCTGAATGTCGCGGCGCATCGCAACATCGATTTCATTCCTTGCTGGGATGAAGTTCACAGTTCAAATATGAGTAAGGTCTGTCGTAACCAAACCGAATATGATGAGACGGAATCATTTTATGCTAAACAAGGCATCAAATTATCTCCGGTCATCAAAGGTGATTATATTATTGCCAAATGCGCGGAAGATTTTGTTAGTGCGAAAAAAACGATTCGTCAGGGAAAAGTCCTTAAATCAGTTTATTATCGTCCAGCGGATCTGGCAAAACTGACTCAATAGAATAAAAAAAAGGCCACTTTGTGGAGCAAGGTGGCCAAGGAGACTATAAAAAGCCTAACAAGAACGAGAATGTATCAATGGTATTAATGCGATTTGTATGCCAACTTTTTATTTGATAATAACTCATTGATTTATATAAAAATAAATTAAACCGCCCTCAAATATCATTCATTTCACCTCGATCCCTGCTCTAGCATTGTGCTTGATGCACCAAAATTATTCAGACCCGATGACTAATCAAAAAGTAGGTATGATTTTCCTTGGATTTCTACTGACTGGACTTTCGTTTGAAAGACCTCTGCAACATGTTCAGGCGTCAGAACAGCTTGCGTGTCTCCCCACTGTTGCAGAATGCCTTGGTTTAATAAGAGGGTTTTATCGGCATATCGTAGTGTTCGGTTCAAATCATGATTCGCCATAATGACAGTCAATCCCATGCTGGTGATATCTTGTAATAATTCATACAGCATGTACTCCTGCCCAACATCGAGTGCTGCGGCCGGCTCATCCAAAATCATTAAACGAGCATGAGGATTCAGTATCGGCCATACTTGTAAACAACTGCCAGCCAACCTGACACGTTGCCACTCCCCTCCGGAAATCTGGTGAATAGAACGGTGTAATTTATCCTGCAGATTTAATCGTCCGACCAGTAACTCAATGACTTCGGATGACTGCTCGATAGTGACCGATAAAAACGACGGAATAGAGAGCGCCAGGTATTGGCAGACATCGATTGCAAAAGCCGGACGTTCCTGTTGTGACAAATAGGCTCGGAACTGGGCCAACTCAGGCAAAGTAAGATGTGTCAATTCAGTGTCCCCAAGCTGTACGCTACCTTGATGAGAGATCATGCCAGCCAAAGCAGCCAATAATGTGCTTTTACCACTCCCATTCGGGCCGACAATATGGACCAATTCACCTTGGGCACAATCAAAACCCAAAGGAAGCAAGCGCGTATCGACACAGAGATCTTTAACGTGAATCATGATTTTTCAATAACATCCATATAAATACTGGCGCACCGATCGTTGTCGTCACAACCCCCAAAGGTAGCTCAGCGGCATCGAGTGCCGTCCGAGAAATTAAATCAGCAAAGACCAGCAACAGTGCTCCTGCGACGGCTGAAAGCGGTAAGAGATAACGATTCTCGGTCCCGAAAGCCAAACGTAACAAGTGCGGTACAACCAATCCGACAAAGCCGATAATGCCACCTAAAGCCACCGATGCGCCCACCAGAACCGCTACAGCAACAACCAACTTCCAGCGCACACGATGAACATCAATCCCGAGCTGCTTAGCGTGCATCTCCCCCATCATCAATCGATCCAGTACACGTCCTTGTCCGATCAGCCATATCAAAACTGGCAATATCAACAATGAAAGCAAATGATAGGACCAATCAATCCCCCCAATACTCCCCATTAACCAGTACATTAACTGTCTTAAACTCAAATCCGTACTAAAATAAAATGCCCAAGTCACCACTGACCGGGCCAGAATTCCCAGCGCGACACCGACCAGCAATAGTCGAATCGTCGTCAATTTCATATGTCGGGCTATCCCGACCAAGACTGCCGTGAAAACCATGGCACCGATAATTGCACCGAACATAAAAACCAATGGTGTGGCTGCAAACGGGAAGAAAAACAGAATGATCACCATCGCCACACTTGCACCACCGGAGACACCGATAATTCCCGGCTCAGCCAGAACATTTCCCAGTAACACTTGTAAGGTTGTCCCTGACACGGCTAGACATGCCCCAATCACCATTGCAGCAAGCAAGCGAGGCAAGCGTAGTTCCAAAATCAATTGCTGCTCAAACCCTGTCATCTCACGCCACGGTGCAATAAAAACCTCACCGGCAAAAACGTAAACAGCACTAGAAACCAGTAGCAGCGCACTCATCGTGATCATTGCACGATACCAACGCTTCCTTTTTTCAAAAAGAAGTTGAGTAAAATTCATGAATATCAAATTAGAGAGATCAGATGGGCTCACCTTAACGTTTCACCCGCGAAATAGAAAGAGGTCATACCCATGATTGCTCAGATCCGGCAGACCTCTGCTTTGAATCATATCCGAGGGTGGCAAACACCATCGTATCAACTAGTCATAAACCAGTTGATCCTGCTCATACCTTACGGTCACCGGACAGACCATCAATAGCGCAGGCTCGCCGATTGGAACATGTTTGTCGGGAAACAGAATCGCCTCTTCTTCGTTTTTTGCCATCAACGGCTTATCACCATCATGCCCGAACACTTCTCCGTGCATGAAAGCAGTAAAGTTTTCAACGTCATCTGCAAAAATGAAATCAAAATCATCATTGAGACGAACAATGGTCCGACTCACCCGATAAAATTTCATTTTTCTTGGCAGGTGCTCATTCACTTCTCGGGCACACAAATCACGGAGCGTAATATCAAATGCATTAAAGCCCTCTAATGGACTTTGCCCTAACCGGGACGACTGACCCAGTTCAATCTCCAAAGAACGTGCCGAATAACAATCTGCGGTATACCAACTGAAAGAGCTAGAGGGAGCATTAGCCAAAACCAGTGCGTCAAGGTGGGCTAATTCGGCAAAATGAATCAGTTCTTTCGGCCGGACAGGATGACGAACTTTTGGGCTGATTGCGAACGAATGATAGAGGGAAGGGTTTAATGTACTATGTAAGTCAAAATGCCAGCGTTTATCACTGAGTGTGTCTTTCCAGAATGACTTGAGGAGGATTTTCAAATTATCCGCGATCACCAATTCTTGTGAAGACTCCCTCGGTTTATCATCAAATAAACGTTCCAGATTCTCATCAAAAAACCGCGTATGATGTTTGAGTGCTTCTAAATGGGCAATAATGAACAGACAATGCTCTCGAACTGGCTGGAATCCGCTGTCGATATCAGAAACGATCCGATTGACTAATTCAACCGGCCCTGCATCTTTACCGTGAATCGCACACGAAACGACGATATGCTGTGTCCGTTCATCCATTTGTGGTGGAATAACTTCCAGAATTCCCGGGCCATGCAGTTTTAACAACACCCCATCATCCGTTGTATATTCACTCGATAAAAGAGCACCATCACTATATAAACTATCAATCAGAAATGATTGACGAAAAAGTGAATTGCTCATGTGTTACTCCTTCAACCGATAGAACAGCAATAGGCCTGCCTAACCGCAGTGCCCAGTGATTCGACAAAGCGCAATTTTATCATTAAGTTGCAGAAAAGCATTGCGTGATTATTCACAATGTGACGCCAATGCTTTTTACATCGCATCAGACAATCACCATTTACTGATCTGACATCATCCTATCCATATCACGATCACACCAGTTGAGCTTTATTGCTCCGAGCTTTCTTCTTTTAAAGAAGCGTTACCTGAGGAATCATTGTCGCTGACAGTATCAGATAGATCGTCAATTCAGTGATCTGCTGAACGCCCCCCAGACAATCACCGGTAAAACCACCGATGCGGCGAAGTAACCACTGTTTTAAAGCAAATCGTAGTAAGCAGCAGACACATCCAATGATCAACAGTATAGATAAATCCAATCCAACACACGGAATTATACCGAAAAACAGTAAGACTCCTAACTCCCAAGTTGTCTGACGGCTGGCCAACGGCTTACTTTTACTGGTCTGGGTATCCGATACATAAGGCATGTCATAGATAAGGGAAGCAGCGACTGCACGGCTTAGTCCATACCCCACCAACAGAATTTGCAACATAGATATATGCATTGCCAGAGAAGAGAGCACACTATATTTGACGACTAACGCCATGATTAATGCTGAAGCACCATAAGTCCCAATTCGGCTATCTTTCATAATTGCCAGACGGCGCTCCGTAGTCATCCCTCCGCCAATCCCATCAGCCATATCGGTCAAACCATCTTCGTGAAACGCGCCCGTCAATAACAAACTGCACACCATCATCAAGAGAATACTAAGGTGTTCCGGCAGTACCAACGCACAGAGGCTGTAAACGCCATAGCAAATCAATCCGAGCAGCACGCCAACCAACGAGAAATATCGGCCGGACTGATTCATCCGTTCAGTCGAATAAGGCACAGATGCGGGTACAGGAATCCGAGTAAAAAAGCTCAATGACAACAGAAGCAGTTCAACCTGATACATGACCCGACTTAACATGTCACCTCGACCCCGGCTTCCGCAAAACTGGCCATGGTATTATAAAATTCAGCCGCAGCACGAACGAGCGGCACAGCAAGGACCGCTCCCGTCCCCTCCCCCAAGCGTAAATCAAGATCCAGCAGCGGGTTGGCGCCTAATATTTTCAACGCGCGTTGATGCCCCGATTCTTGAGAGTGATGGGCAAAAATCATCAGTTCCCGACACATTGGTTGCAGTTGCGTCGCGACCAAAGCCGCAACGGTGACAATAAAACCATCGACGAGAATGGGTATCTGTTGCTCTGCGGCAGCTAAAAAAGCCCCAACCATCTGAACAATTTCAAATCCACCGACTTCAGCAAGGACCGCTTTTGGCGCTTGTCCTTTGGCCCGATGCACACCGGCTGTAACCAACGCCACTTTTTTCCGATACTGTTCCTGTGAAATACCAGTTCCCAGACCGACACAAGATTCAACGTCGCCATCAGATAGTGCTGCCAAAATTGCCGCTGCACTGCTGGTATTGCCGATCCCCATTTCACCGAACATGATCAAGTTCGATCCATTGTGAATCGTCTCTAAAGCCACTTTCCGCCCTAACTCAATCCCTTGTTCCACCTGCGCCATCGTCATAGCGGGTTCTTTTGCCAAGTTACCCGTCCGCTCTCCGAGACGTTGGACAATCAGTTGCTCCGATTCAGATTCAACGGGGATCAAAATACCCGTATCAATGACCTTAAGCGCGACCTGATTGGCGCGACAAAAGCAGTTCACTCCGGCGCCTCCGGCAAGAAAATTGAGAACCATCTGCTGAGTGACTGCACTGGGTGCGATGCTCACCCCTTCATCAGCAATGCCGTGATCACCGGCAAACACCAGCACGGTCGGTTGATGAATCCGGATTTGCGCAACAGGCTGAGCCAATCCCTGACTCTGGATCAATGCTAATTGATGTGCCACAGTCTCTAATTTACCTAAAGCACCGAGCGGTTTGGTTTTCTGGTCAATTCGGTTTTGAATCACATCACTCAGATTTGTATCCAACATTTCTTATCCTCTTATACAACTCAACAGCAGCAAATTTTCATCATACCTCAATGAGTCCAAGTCTAACCGGAATCTAAGGTTTCGGCTATGTTACTGTTTTAATGAACGGAAGATGTGACAGACGCACAGGAATATGAACACTCGAGCTAACGGATGGGAATAAGAAAATGGTTATTTAGTCTTTTCTTGCTGGTCGCGTCGCAGTCACAGAGCAACGGTAACCACCGGAACTATCCCCGCGAGCCGTCACTTGATCAATCGACCACCGACCCACCATTTCCGGAGGAAACGATTTATTGAGTTCAAGAATCCCTTCTGCGACTAAATACGGGTCACCGGGCAAATCGATCCTAATACAGTCTTTTTCACGCTTGATTTTCTGCAGTTCCTCATCACATGCCTGCTGAGCCGCGGATGAATCTTCATAGACCTGTTGCAATATCACAAAAGGGGCTTCTCCTGAAGAGACTTCATATTCAAGTCCGGTATAGCTCTCAATCCATTTGGCTTTGACGCCAAAAAAATTTCTCCGGCTCGCTAATTCAAGCTGACAATTGATAAATTTTCTGAAATCCGATGGATCATTATTACCGGAGACATCGACAGTCACTGAGGGTACATCTTGCCCCGTGATGGTTTTAGTCTGTCCCTTTTCCGCCAGAACGTATAATCCATCGACGGGTTTAGCAATTGCATCATGACGCTTTGCCAAGCGAACTAAGAAGGCGCTATCCGTTTCGTTCATCTGATCGATATGTTTAAACCACACCGTTTCAAATTTAGAGGCCACTCGCGGACTAAAACCATGTGATGTCACAAGTTGACGGAAGATCTCAGCCAGCGATATTGCAGTAAACGTCCGTGTGTGGCGCTCCTTAAATCCGGTTTTATCCTGAATTTGAAACGGGGCAGCGGTCGCCACAATGGTGACTGTCGGTGGAAATAATTTTGGCGAAATACGCGTAATCACATACTTCCCCTTATGCACAAACCGATCATCATATCCTTCAGAAAATATCAATTCGGCGCCTTCTTTAGGGAGTCCGGTCTGCCCAGCCGTATCAATATGTAATGTAATCTGATCCGACTGGGCCGCAGAAACATCAATCCGTTCCCATGAGATCAACCGTGAATTGATAATTTGCTCCCCGGGCCCACTAATTCGGACTTGAGGCATAATCCCTAATCCCATATGTTCGTCACCCTTGTTGGTACTGGCTCGGAGAGTATCGGTAACTTGATTTCGACACCTGCCGGCAGCACAGGCCCATAAAGCGCCAAACCGGGATTGATCATATAAAGCGCTTCTTCCGCTTCATCATCATCCCGCCCCAATGATAGCCATAATAATTGCGGCACTAAGTCTCCGTCACGACTAAGCACGGTTCTCATTCTGCATATTCCTCTAATTCAATGGAAAAACCCACCACAAAGGCAGTCCCATCATCAATGATGCGGTCTTGTTTTTCTTGCAGTTGTTTGATGACCCATCTCCCCATGCTTTGCCCGTATCCGTCTGACAGAACTAAAGGTTTTCGCTGCGCTTGTAACTGTCTCAGCGCCTTCATATTGTCCATGCCTTCACCACGAAACCAGGTGCCATTGATGCTGATTTTTTCCAAATTCTGGCCCATATTCTGACTGATCGGTTTCTGACCATAACGGGGGACAGAAACCCATCCCCCATCGCTGGTGCGCTGTAAACCTTCATACGGTGTCTGTTCACTCAATGAGAACACAAAATCACCTAATGACATCATTTGTCTCATGTATTGCTCCTGTCTAAAAGACTGGCATCTGCCCGTGTTGCGACATCATTATTCCCCATCAGGATCGGGCTCAGCTCAGCTTTCATCCGCTCTAATAGCTGCTGACTAAGCCCTTGATCGTAGGTCGGATTACCGGACGGAGTGATATGAATAACGGGGGCAAAGTTAATTTGTTGTTGGGTAGATTTTTCGAGCTGTTTACTCTGCTCAGCAACCGTTGCAGGCGCTGCTTTATCAGTTTTATCTTCACCAAACCAAGAGACGACCTGATCGCTCAACATTCCGCCAAACATGCTGCCAAGAGATAGAAAAGACGCCCCTTTCATCGCGAAACCACCGAGTGATTTCAGCGAAATACCGCGCTGTTTTTTGAGCGGATCTTGCTTCGAAGAGTGTTTCTTCGAAGAATGCGGTTTCGAAGAATTTGGCTGGGACGGATCCTGTTTGTCGTTGCTCTCATCACTCGCACCAAACAGTGAACCGACCGTATCGCCAAGCCAACGCCCTACTTCACTGCCACCTAACCCGCCCACGACAGAACCAATGAGGCCACCGACAGCCGTACCAAGAATGGGAACCACAGAGCCAATTGCAGCCCCGGCCATCGCACCGGAAGCCGCACCGCCCATTCCCCCGAGCAGATCACCGGCCTTCCCTGCTATCTTTTTAGGATTGCCCTTGGCGATCGCAGAAACCAGCTCGACCCCGTTGAGAGCCATATCCAGGGGGCGGAATAACTTCCTCCCAAGACCTTTAAATACAGCACCGGCTTTAGGCATCAAACTTGAAATACCCGACTTTAGTTTTGCACCCTTAAATACATTGCCGACAACACGGGGAAAGCGAGTAAACAGCTGACCGAATCGCGCAGATTTACGACGGAAGCTGCCGGCCAAACGACGCCGGAACCGTGAACGCTTCAGAGGCCGTTTTTTACGCTTGCGGCGTGATTTACGATCATCACCATATCCGGAATCACCGCCCTGTTGCGATCCTAGCGCATTCAACTCCCGATTCAATCGGGCTAGCTGACGCGTGGCCCGCCGGGCTGCTTGGCGAGTTCGGTCCAATCCACCGGCAAACAAATTACGCTCGGGGGTGAGACGATCTTTACCCCCGCCCTTTATCGCGCGGAAAAAATTGACAGCCGTCGCTCCGACTTTGAGTAACGGAATCGCAGCCGCTGTCACAGCCAATAAACCCGTGGCAAGTTTAGGATTCGTTTGGGCAAATGCACTCATACTATCGACCACACTGAGCAACGGTGGCAGCATCGTCTCCACAACCGGTAATAACCCCTCACCCAGCGTGATGCTTATCTGTTCGAAACGCGCACTGAGTTGCGCCAACTTATAAGCAGAGGTATTGGACACCGTCTTGTAGTCACTGCCGATACTATTCGAATAGTTGCTCTTCTCAGCCGTGAGCTTCGATGCGGCAATAAAACCTTTATTATTCTGCTCTAAATTATCGACGAGCTTTAAAATCGCGGCTGTAGATTTATCACCAAACAGGTCAGAAACAACCCCTTGGCGTTTTTCTGCCGAAACATTTTTTAAACGCTGGAAAACATCAATCAATGTTCCCTGAGCATCCGCTTGCATTCGGTGAGCCAAATCAGCGGGATCAATATCCAGCGTCTTCATCGCGGCTTGCTGTTGCACTTTGTCAGCTTTTCCAGCGGTGAGTGTCCCAAGAATACTGTGGATAGCCTCACCGGCCTGTTTTTCACTGGCGCCACCAGCCAGCAGGCTGGCGGATAATGCCGCTGTTTGCTGAACATTCAAACCGGCATTGATACCGGTATCTCCCTGTTCAGACACAACTGCAGCGACCGATTTTGCCTTAACGCCCATGCTATGACTCAAGGCATTCGTTGCATTTGCCAAACCGACAGCTTGCTGCTGAGAAAGCTGCATCGAAGTGCGCCAACGGGCCAGTGTCTCTGTCGCTTCTTTTGCCGATACATTCCATACGACAGCCACTTTTGAGACTGACTCAGCAAATAACAACAGTTGATCTTTTCCAATGCCAGATTGGGCCCCATCACTGACAATCTGGGTAACATCTGCCTGTTTTATTCCCAGTTGACTAGCCAAGTCCCGCATTTGGCCCTGATACTGACTGGCTTCTTGGTCATTGGCAAAATGCACTGATTTTTTAACATCAGCAAATGAACGTTCATAGGTAATTGCTTGTTTGACCGTTTTCAAGATCGGTGTGGCAGCACGCATTATCTCCGCCTTCACTTCCCCGACCGACGGTAATTTATCAACATGGAGTTCCATTGTTTTCTGACGGGGAATCACCGTCACTTGGGTTGTTATTGTCGAATCAGCCATGACTTATCTCTTCTCTATCCCCAGTTTTGCCGCAGCTAAATAGTAACGGCGCAAAGCATCATCAATACGCCACTCCATGATCTCCTTTGGGGATACGTGGTAGGCCAGCGGGATCACGTCTGTCAGGACTTCAACATCTCTTGGCGAAAGAAGTCCGCCGGTTGTTGCAAAAAATCGATCAGGCGCTCCTGAAGCTGATTCCAGTCCGGCAGACTCAAACGGGTTAGTTCTTGATGGGTAAACCCACAACAGCTGGCACTGATAAAGAGTGTTCTTTCCCACTCATCCTGATGAGTCTCCATCAGTTCTGTAGTCGCAACCGTCGGCGGACGAAGTTTATAACCTGTTTTTTCCTGACCATCATCACCCTGAATCGGGAGCAGTAATGTCGGTTCATTAAGGTCAAACTCACCGTCCAGTAATGTGGCCGCATTGGATTGCATCAATTCCAGAACTTGCTCTCGAATCGAGTTGAAATCCGGAGTGACCAACCTCTTCAATTCAGAGGATGTCAGTCCGGTACTCAGACAAATACATTCCCAAAGCAATTGATTGTCATCGTGTTGATGGTGACGGGTCAGTTCTCGCTGTTGCCCGACAGTGATCGTGTGAATGTTTACCTGATTTAGTGGTTGACCTTTATCATCTTCAATCGGCCAGACTAGGTTATGTGTGTGCAACATAGGGGTAACTCCTCCCTCATCAACGTTACGTATAAAAAAGGCCCCGCAAGGGGCCTGATTTGTAGCGATACCAGAAAAATAAATGACTGAACTTACGCCATACCGATATTACGGCGATGGGCTTCCATCAGGTCACCATTACCCAGATTGAGTATTTGGGCATGACGATCAATGTCATAAATCACTTTGCCATCTTCGGTTTTCTTGTACGCGCTGACTGCCATTTCCATGTCGTGATCCGGCAATTCCCCCATTTTACTGGCTGATTCGGTCACCGACGTTATTTCACCGGTTAAACTATAAATAATGGCAAAATTGTTACCGTCTTCATCCTGATGGGACTCTTTGATATCAACCTGACACAATGTTCCGGTCGCTAATCCATAAGCAGATAAAAGCGCTTGATCGGCCCCTTTGACTTTCCACTTACTATTCATTTTTTCAAGCCCGACCATAATCTCGCCCGGAATGAAAGAACCGCCACGGGTTTCCTGCATAGCCTTTTTGATTTCTGGTGGCGTAAACTCGTCTAGCTCTTTGATTAACGGATGAGAGTTAATCATGGCATAACGAGTAATTCGTGAACGTTGACCTGCCATTAAAGGACCTCCTCAAGAAATGATTCAACAATACCGGTGTCCTCAATCAGGTGGTACACCATATGTTCGTTTGGCGCGTAGCCGTAGTATTTGATCGCAATATGCCATTCGCCATTACGGTAGTTTTCAACGTTATTGAGTGTCGGATGGAGGTAGACTTCAGCGCCCATCACGGTTTCATCCGCTTGCAGTGATTTCAGCCAAACATTCAGTTTGTTGATTTCTTGCTCCATAAAAGACTTACTCATATTTCTGGCCATCGCGCTCTGAGCCGTCTTCGCCAACTTACGGACAATGGCATACTCCAGACCGACCTGAGAGACAAAGCGCCCCATCACACAGCGGTTACCAATCAGAGAGAATCCCCCTAATGATGTCCGCGCAAAATAGGAAACACCGTGACGATTTAACAAATCACCATTGGTGGATTTATCCATAATGTTATAGTCAATTGTACGGGCTGTGCCGCTGATCAATGCGCCCATACCGCCCTTCGCCGGGCTTTCCCATGCTTTGACGCGAGCAAAACAGGAGAGCGCAACCGCTGCACCGGAGAACGACACATTGCCTTTTGCTGCCTGACTGTAAACAGAAACCTGTGGATCAACCAGATAGAAAGATTCATATCCTGTGCCTTCACCACCAAGATTTTGTGAATAGGCAACTGCATCTTTATCATTGGTATTCGGGCCGTCACCGACAGGGATGGCAAATAAGCGTTTTCCCATTGCGGCCAGAGCATCGGCTACCGGCTTGGTGTTAAATCCCGGCGCGCTGATATGAGTTGGCGTTTCCATACAATCAGCCAAGGCTTGAATACCGGTTCGTTGACCCGTTGTTGCGTCAACCTGACCAATCACATTGTTGACCGTATCTGACTGCTCTGTGCCTTCCTCAACAATCACCACGTAAATCGGAACGGAAACCAAACGGAAAGTTTCATAACAAGTGCGCCACAAAGTCCCTTTTTCTTCCCCGGTAGTATCAAGCTTTGCGGTATCAGCCATATTCGCAATACGAATCGGCGTATTTTTGGTCAGTGATGTATCAGCATCTGGTGCAGTCCCGACGACGCCCAAAACGATGCTTCCCAGCGGCCCCATCGGGGGTGGTGCGGGATGATTGATAACACTGATACCGTTATGCACAAATGATGCAATTTCAGGCATTCGCCTTCTCCTTCTGTTGAGTAGGCAGTGAGGTCTTAATTTTGACCTTACCGCCCAGTTTTAAAAATTCAGCTTCACAAGGAAGCAAATCGACGATGTCGCCTTTCTGATACCAGTGCCGCTGATTCGGGCATTGGTACGGTGCAAGCACCTCATAGGATTGAGGTGCAACTTTGAGTTTGTGTTGCGCCATAAAAACTCCGGACATAAAAAAACCGGCTAAACGCCGGGGTAATTCAGGGACAAAAAAACCGCTTTCGCGGCGCTTTGTGTTCGAATGAATGTTATCGGTCAGAATTCAGGGAATGGCGGCCAGACCACAGCATCGGGATCGCTGAATTGCTGCGGAATATCAGCAAGCGTCTGAACATAACTATCCAGTTTGGTTAAATCGCTTGATGACAGTGTTGTCCGGTTATCGGCATCATCGACAATTTTTCCGGTCCGTAGTTCTCGGCTGTGACGCATATAAATGCTGTCCGTTGCCGCAATGAGCATATCACGCTCAGCGCGAACTTCTGACCAACGCTCTTGCTGATAGGCAGTGGTCAGAAACTCGGAGGATAACGATTTATTCATTCTCTGACCGTTGTCATCCGTATTTGACACGGGGAAGTTCATCAAGTGAACACCGTTATAGATCCAGTTTTTTATCATCTTACTCATGCTGCTGTTCCTGTAATCGTATTACCTGCATTATCAATAAATGTGTCGTTGCGAATATTCACCCCATATCCGAACATCGATGCATTTGTCGCTGTGACATCAATCGTTGTTTCAAACATGGTTGACTGAATCATTCCCTGTCCACGATAAAGATTGGCACCATCACTGCCACCACTCAGTCCGACAATACGTTGACCAAGAGTGATGTTCAATCGGTTGAGCGTCACCGTATAAAGACCTGGGTTAATAGCGATGCCCCCCATCTGGATCATTACACGATTACGGTGAAAGAACCATTGATCACCCAGATTGTTGGAGATTGCGTCCCCTGTCGTGATTGCACCATTATGAATCACAAGGGTGGCGTCTCGAGCCCCTCTCAATGGCGCTAAACCTGTCCCGACCAATACACCAGAACCATCAAATATATTAACCGACGGGAAGTTCAGTGTGTATCCTCGTAAATCCATAATGATATGACGCCCACTGAACCATATTTGTGACGTAATCTCAACGTTTGATAATAGTCGAACATTTAAATAAGACCCATATGGCATTGATCGCGTTAATGCCGCTTTAAGGGTCTTATACGGAGCGGAGATGCCATCATGACTGTCATCTCCATGTTCAGCATCAACATAAACATTCACTCTCGTCTGATTTGTAATTGTTTCTTTTACCTCTGTCGTTGCCTTAACTACGGCTGTATCGATTTCAGCAATCTTATGAATGACTGTTTCAGTCAATCGGTTCACGCTATTCAGCATTTCTGCTGTGGTTTCTGTGCTCATATTTGTTACCTAACGGGTTATTGTTCCAATGACAGCAGTCTGAATGGCTGCTGAATGAAGGTATTCATCATTGTGAGTTGCGAAGTGGGCTGAGATGAATCATTGTCCTCGGATATATTCCAACGTCGGCACATGCTCCAGATTACGCGACGTCTTCACTTCAGTCACGATATGAGATTCGCCGATATCAATGTCGAATCCAGACTTGAAAATCCGAATATTATGATGGTCAAAAACATTTGTTGTAATAAGTTCATTATGCGTAATCACTTGCTGAAATTCTTTTTTGGTCGATGAAATTAAATAACGGTGCCCCCCACGTAACCAAAATATCGCCCCCAGCACATAAGCACTACCATTGATAAAATCAGCAATAAACCCATCTGTTTTAACTGCATCAGGCGTCATTTCATTAAATTTATGTCCAAATATATCTACCAGTAAGACATCAGATAACACACCCCAACCGTTATTCTGTAATAAGTATCGAGCAGTGAGTCCGCCAGCCCCTTCACGGTCATCGTGCAAACTTCGACTAATTTGTAGTTCGGTGATACTGCGTTGTGCCGCTGGAATGTAAACCGGATAGAATTTATCTTCCTCTCCAGAAACATCAACAAATGTACCTTCCCGTGTTGTGTAACGTTCATCAGCGTCTGTTAAAAACTGCTTGAACTCTGCTTCAGCCAACGCTACCCGCTGGTCAATCTGCCCTATTTTTCCTGTGACGGCTTCTGTCACTGCATTTACTGATTCCGTTAATGCTGCAAGTTCTTGCGCGAGCATAAACAACTCCTTAATTCTATTTGAGGATAAAAAACGCCTGATAAGGCCGCCTTTTGTTATTTGTTTTCCAACGCCAATATCCGAAACTCTTGGAGGATTTGCCGGTGCATGGTATCTATCTGAGCTTTCGCCATCTGAGCAAATTCATCATCGATAAGGATATTGAAATTCTCCATACCGACCACCACTGTAACCGTATCACTTGGAAGAACACTCAAGTCCAGTGTAAACGGCTGAATACAATGGCCATTTTTAGTTTTGTAGTTCAATGTTGTATCAGGGGCAGAGATCACCCCTAACAGTGTCCCTGACCCAAGCCAGAACCCTAACTCTCGAATCGGGTATTCCTGCTCACCGCTAAACTTAGCAATGGCTTGAATCTGACCAAGACCCATGTCTTTATATTCACCAAATTCAACCCGCTGCAATTCATTCTGCAAAGCCGTCTGGTCAGGATTCGGGGTATAGGCCCGATCACCGGCTGATACCCACTTTAATGATAATTGGATTCCCTTTGCTTTGGCGCTGATACATTCCTCCAGGCCTTTGCGGGTGATCACTAACTTAATTGTGTCTTCACTCATAACGTAGCTCTCGCACTAATGGTTAAAACGGTGAGGTTGTAATGCGCTGCATAACCCGTCACCTTGATTTGACTATATCCAGCAATGACTGGAATAACAGCACTTGCCTCAACAGCATTAATATTCATCCCGGGCACGGTCGCACCACAGACAGAAAGAGCAACGTAAGCCTCTGGCATTGGCCATAATTGCGCATTACCCGAGGTTTCCTGTGTATTAATCACCGGAGCGATTGCACCGGTGATACCCATGCTCGTTTCAACCCCAAACATCAAAGAAAGCTCGATTCGATCCCGTTCTGACTGGGTATCTTCAATATAAGCGAGTAGCTTTTTGACATTGGTAACGTTGACTGGCTTGTTACCATTTTCCCAAGCCACGATCTCTAAGCTGTATGGCTGACCTTGTGGCTCTTGCTGATACCATGGTTTGATTTGACTTTGAAAATCAAATGACTCCAGTGCTAACTTGAGTCCGGCACGGGTACCGCTCATTTTCCGCACCTGCCATGCATGTCCGGCAAGGTTGCGTTTAACGGACTCTGTATCGGCTGTATCCCACACCGCCAGTTGAAATTCAGCAGCGAGATAAGGAACGATTTCTATTGCTGTTTTTTGGGCATCCAGTAGATGGGGGTATGGATTATCAATGCCATAAATTTGCTGACTAAATGACAACTCCATTGAACGTTCGAGCGGACTCCGGTTGTCCGGGAGGACACTATATGTTTTCAGTGTCAACGGTAATTTTGACTGACTCAAGATAAGGCGCCTCACTGTAAGCACAACGCAATGGCTGCTCAGGTTGAATAACGTCTCCGCGGTGTGCTCCGGTTGACTCCAGTAGCACACTGTAGAGCATGGATGACTCGATGCTGGCACCAAGTCGATGTTGTTTCAGGGCATAAGCTTTCACTGCTTTTTCTGCGGCTGTCCGCACAACATCGGCATCGGGACCGGGGCGGATATAAAGCTTCGCTTCACACTGCCATGGGCGAATATCAGGCGCTTTTACGGTAATCAAATCGGTTTCCTGAGCGATGTCATCCCGCTCCAGATAAGACTGAGTCGCCTCAATCAACGACGGAGTTGGCAGACCACTGCCTTCATGTGTCAGAATAAAACAATCGACGACACCGGGAGATACTTGCCGGGCTTGTGCATCTTTCGTCAAGCCAGCCATGTCATGCGCCTGATACTCATAGGTCACGACAACTCGATTTTTCTCATGACTGTTGATCTGAACTTCAGGCCGGCCCCCTAAAGTCATGGCATGAAAACGGTATCCTGATCGTGTGCCGGTACTCGCTAAGGCATAAGCCGCCAGATAATATCGGGAGAGTAGTGAATCATTACTCTCCATAACTGGTGGAATCGGAGGAAATGCACCGGGATCTCCGGGATCAATAATCTGACGAGTCACACCTAACTGGCTCACAATTAAGTCGATCATGTCGTTATCCGTCGCATACATGCCAAACATCTGTTGTGCTTGACCATTCAATTGCCGAATATGGTTTTGTAAAATAACCGTAAATGCTTCGACAAATTTAGTCAGTAATTCAGCTTCATTGCCGAGTGTTTCATTCACCGCAGTTGCATCATCTGGAGAGTGCTGTGCAAAGTATGCCAAAATATCGCGCTTTACTTGTTGGAGCAGAACTTCAAACGATGGGGTCTTGATGATTTCTGGTTTAGGTAATGGATTCTGATGTGGAAACATTCAGGGGTACCTCAAACTTAACTGTCCGCCCTTTCCAATTGCCTGAAAAGAAAAGGCTTAGGCCAGTCGCGTGACGTGTTGCAATACAACTGTCCGGGATAAAATCAGACAGTCCGTTTTCTGGGTTATAAAACGCCTCAAGTGCAGCAGACTGGGTACGAACTAACATACTGTCAGTCATATTCGCC
This sequence comes from Vibrio rubrogenes, assembly GCF_059641415.1. Taxonomy (NCBI): domain Bacteria; kingdom Pseudomonadati; phylum Pseudomonadota; class Gammaproteobacteria; order Vibrionales; family Vibrionaceae; genus Vibrio; species Vibrio rubrogenes. The sequence continues at coordinate 157,314 of NZ_JCARSY010000005.1, read as the reverse complement.
GCTAAATTTTCCCGTACTCGGCTACCGAAACCCGAGCGTTTCACGCGGCCTCCTAACGGGGTGGTCATGACTTGAGTAATCCGACTGACTAACTGTTCATAACCTTCAATTTGTCTGCCGGTCATCCGATCAATACCAATCATTAGTTCACCTTATAGACTCCGGCCGACGAACCGCCTGTGACGTTCACTTCCGCTTGGCCTTGGATATGTTCAACAACGGCTTGAGCAATCGCTTTCACCATGACTTGGGCATAAGCATGTTTGACATCGGTCCTAAAGCCTGCATGCTCTAATTTATTGATGATCTCCCCTTCTAGAATATCTGCATTGATAGCCATATTATTTCCCCGCTGTGACTGTACTGGAACCATCGGCATGTGGCTTGCCGGTAAAATGACAAATGTGTGCCGTCGTGACGCAAGCTGACCCACCGTTCAAAGCAATACTTTTGGCATTCACGGTTGCCACATCACCAGCGACAATCTGCGCACTTTTTTCGACATTGATATGAACATCCCCTTTAATATCGACGGTCAACACATGATTTTTTGCATGATAGGAGGTACGGCTGCCATCCGGATAAACCCGCAAGATTTCATTGGGATCGCCACTCGGAGACGGGAAGTTATCACTGAATAATCCTGTCAGAGCGACTGTCTGGCTACCGTTATCACCGGCGCCATAGTTGAGAAGCAAAGCTTGTTCACCAACCGACGGGCAGCGATAGTCTCTGGTCTCCCCGGCAGAGGAAGCGAACCAGCGAATAAACGGGGTCGTTAAATCACCGTGCTGCACTTTTATCAACCAGCCATTTTCATGGATGGCCTCAACCCGCCCTAATCGAATCAAACTGCGGTTGCGACGTCGTAAATCTTCCAGTTCACTGGAAAGCATCTCGATTCGTTCCAAATAAGGGGTCAGCATTTCTCGGACGAGTAACTCAATTGCCTGACGCATACTTGACCTCCAACGGCTGATATTCATCCGCATCATCCAAGTGTTCCGGATTCACAGCCCAGGCAATCCCTTCCCGAACTTCATCTGGTTGAATGAGAGACTCACCAAGGTACAAATTCTGTCGCCAACTGACGACTCGACCAATCACCTGATCCAGCTGATACTGAAGTCCGCTTGGTTCTGTACGTAAAAATTCAGGCATGTCTATTTGGCGGATATCAACACCCCAACAGTTTCTATCGATAAAGCGTTCAATCATAGCAATGCTATCCAAGATCCGGAGAAAAGCTCGCTCAGCTGAACGCGGTAAGAGACAATGAATCCGAATATGGAAGCCATGACAATATTGTCCTCGCTCACTTCGGCTCCCTGCTCTTCCATAGCGAAATTCAATCAGGAGTGTCAGAGATTCGATTGTCATCGTGCGATATTCATCATAATTTTTCACGACGATATCGTTTCCCAATAATTGTATGAGAGAAGCTTCAATCCGTTCATAAAGCTGACTAGGTGATTCAAGCTGTAATATTTCTGAGTTCAAAATATATCTCCTATGTGATAATGGGTATCACATATTTCGTTGTGTTTTATATCTCATAGCCGAACAAGAGCACAGGATGAATAAGTGTTTAACTATTTGTACCGAACGATTCAAATAAAATAAAAATCATCAATAATAAAAAGGAAATAAAAAAGCTCCACCAATCAGGCAGAGCTTTGCAGTGTGGATATCATGCGCCATTCAAAAATATATTTCAATATCTGTGTTCATCACTTTGCGAACTATTTATTGAATACCAAAACCAATCACAGTTCAAAATAAAAAAGCCCCGCCAGTCAGGCAGAGCTTTGCAGTGTGGATATCATGCGCCATTCAAAAATATATTTCAATGTCTGCGTTCATCACTTTGCGAACTATTTATTGAATAGATAAGCTAAACTATGAATTATAAAAAATTCAAAATCAGGATAAATTTAAACATCGACATCATATAAAAATGATATTGTCTTATATTATAAATAATTGGCGATTAAAATGGATATATTAGGGAATACTATTTCTTATAATACTAACTTTAATTCATCAAAGCATAAGTTTCTTCTTCTCGCTCTATTCGCTCCATGAGCGTCAACATTGCTGCATTACGTTTTGCTGCAAGCCATTGACTGAGTTCTTCCAAGATCGCATTGTATCGTTTAAATATCGGATACGAACAAATAAAACCACGAGAACACATCGCAACATAACGGGATTCTGGACGCCACAATACTCGTCCCTCTTCACAATGAGTACATTTTCTCATTTGCCGGTGTGACGTTTTGTAAAAACCGGAGCCTCCGCAAGATGAACAGATCGTTCCCTGAGGATGGGTTGCCTCTTCAATTGTCGCATCAACCATTGCAGCGAATGCAGATTCACTACGCTGACCGCGCCAGTTTTGGGTCAGCGTGGCAATCTCCGACTGGATCTCTTTTTCCAAGGCCTGACGAGAATGACGGCAGTCTTGAGTTTCGACAAATAGAACAAGAAAGCCAATTGGTGATGACTTCCAGCTCACCCCAACCATCGCAAGCTGTTCTTCAACACTGAATTTACTTCGCCCGCCCTGATGTATCGCTTGATAATTCATCCCTTTCAGATTGAATTTTGCCAATAGTGTTTCCGGTCTCATGTTGTTTCCTTATCTCAAAACCAAATGGTCGCATATTTGAAATATTTTCGATCTCATATGATTCAATTTCATCAGGAACAACAGAGTCCAACGTGTCGTCATTCCGATGCCACTTCATTGCAATAAGAACCAATATTTACAAAAATTAAATACAACTATTGATCTGTTTTCAAGAGGACAATGCGAACAACTCATTTGATAACAAAAGGTTTTATATGCACAATCACAGCGCTACGGTAAACAAATTATCATGACACTCTAAGACATTCTGTTTTCTCTTCAACGCCAAAATGATAGTATTCGCTTTATCGGCAATGACAATCAACGTCAACATACATTGATGAATTGTCTTGCTTTTCGATGACTGATTACCGGATACTTATTGAAATAGAATCACTGCCAACGAGATGATCATCTCTACCAGTTGTGAAGCCCATTCTGCCGTTGCTCCAACGGTCTGTCGTATTCATTCAATTGGTTGATTTAGCTGATTTAATCAACACATAAAGCATATGAAAAACAACGAACAACCGACATTCTTCTTTTTCGATTATGAAACATGGGGCACAAGCCCCGCGAAAGATCGTCCCTGTCAGTTTGCCGGAGTCAGAACTGATACGGACTTCAATATCATCGGTGAACCACTGGTCATCTTTTGTAAACCGCCGGTCGATTATCTGCCTGCACCGGAAGCGGCACTCATCACTGGTATTACGCCACAGCAAGCGAATAGCAAAGGTTTGTCGGAGCCCGAGTTTATTGATCGTATCCATCAGGAATTGTCTCATCCCAATACAACTTGTCTGGGCTATAACAACATTCGTTTTGACGATGAAGTGACCCGTTATACCTGTTATCGCAATTTTATTGATCCTTATGCATGGAGCTGGCAAAACGGCAATTCGCGTTGGGATCTGCTCGACGTCGCGCGAGCCTGTCATGCATTACGCCCGGAAGGGGTTGTATGGCCTGAAAATGAAGACGGCAATACCAGCTTTAAGCTCGAGCATCTTTCCGTTGCCAATGGTATCGAACATACCAATGCCCACGATGCGATGGCCGATGTCTATGCAACCATTGAATTGGCAAAAGTGATCAAAAATGCCCAGCCGAAATTATTCGATTACTTCTACTCCATGCGCCACAAACGCAAACTGAATGCGCTCATCGATATTGTCAGTATGACGCCACTGATGCACGTTTCCGGTATGCTCGGCAGCCAATGCCAATATACCAGTTGGGTTGTGCCACTGGCTTGGCATCCGCATAACAAAAATGCAGTCATCATGGTTGATTTGGCGAAAAATCCCCAACCGTTGTTTGATCTGAATGCTGATGAGATCCGAGCGCGTCTTTATACAAAACATGAAGATTTACAAGAAGATGAGTTACCGATTCCGGTGAAGCTGGTCCATCTTAATAAATGTCCGATTCTCGCCCCAGCGAAGACTCTGACGGCAGAAAATGCGCATGCAATCGGCATCGATAGAGACCAGTGTTTGTCTCATTTGTCACTCATGAAACAATCTCAGGATATCAGAGAGAAACTAGTACAAGTATTTAGTGAAGAGCAAGAGTATCCAACGGATAGTGACGTCGATACGATGTTATACCGTGACTTTTTCAATCCTGCTGACAAAGCTGCGATGGAGATTATCCGCCAAACACCGCCTGAGGCTTTATCAGATTTATCGATCTCTTTTCAAGACGCACGAATCAAACCTCTGTTGTTTCGTTACCGAGCCAGAAACTATCCCGAAACTCTCACCATGCATGAACAACAACAATGGCAATCACATTGTCAGGATTATTTCTCCCAGCATCTGGATAATTATATTCTTCGTCTGGAAAATTTGGCTCATGAGCATGAGCAGGATCCCCACAAAATGCAGATACTGAAATCAATCTACCATTATGTACTCAACCTGACATCATAGCGGGCTGATTTGCTGAATATCAGCTTCATGCAATCTCGACACATGAATATGACTTGCATGAACCAAGGATAAATCGTCACTCAATTTCGGAAATCGATATGTTCATCTCACTACTTAAATTTGTGGTTTCTTTGGGAGCAATTATGGCTTCCCTATGGCTCGGTACACTCATTCAGGTTTGGTTACACCTATCTATTCCCGGAAGTGTTCTGGGGATGCTGATCCTATTTATCGCACTAGCCAGCGGACTGCTGCCAGTCTCATGGGTAAAACCGGGGGCGTCACTGTTTATCCGTTATATGGTTTTTCTTTTTGTGCCGATCAGTGTCGGTCTGATGACTCATTTCGACACGCTGATTGAGAATGCACTGCCAATATTTGCCAGTGCTATCGGTGGAACCATCATTGTGTTGGTCTGTATGGGTTTGTTACTCGATCGTATGCTGAAAAAAGAACATCACTGAGGAATATCACGCATGTGGCTTTTGATTACCATTGTTATTTTCTTTGCCGTTCGCTGGTTATGTCAAAAATGTCGAACTCCTTTAGCCAACCCACTACTCATTTGTGTCATCATTATTATCGGCATTCTGCTCTATTTTAATGTCCCTTATGAAACCTACGCAGCAGATAATCAGTGGGTGAATTTTTTACTCCAACCCGCAGTTGTCGCCCTTGCCTATCCACTCTATGAGCAATTGCCGCAAATTCGTGCCAAATGGCGAATTATCCTATTTGCCAGTGTCTTTGGGAGTGTCATGTCAATGCTGAGCACGGCATTAATTGCGGTGTTATTTCATGCAGACACACCGCTCATCGCAGCGCTGCTGGCCAAATCGGTCACCACGCCAATCGCGATGGAAATCACCAGTAAACTCGGCGGTGAGCCATCAATTGCTGCGATTCTGGTACTGATTGTCGGGCTATTCGGTGCGATTTTCGCCTATCCGATTTATCGTTTGCTCCATATCACTCATCCAATCGCAAAAGGGTTAACTATGGGCAGCATCTCCCACGCACTAGGCACTGCCAGCTGCGTCGAAAATGATCCCCGGGATGCGGCATTTAGCTCACTTGCGCTAGTACTCTGTGGTATTATCACTTCTGTACTGGCACCACTGGCTTACACATTGGTGCTATGGCTCAGTCCATTGCTGACGATTTAATGAATTATTGTTGCTTTTATTTTTGATGTTTGTCACATAATCAATGAAATAAAAATTACATTTATCATAATAATAGGATTTTGGTCACAACAAATTCACCAAACTGCGTTAGTATAAAATGCCTGATGTGATGAAAGAGATGAACATATGACCCAAGACCGATTCACTGTTCTCAGTCAATTGCCTGAAACACTGGCCAAACCGCTCGAAGAGATTGTCATCAATCCGAAATTCTCGGCCACTTTCACCTCACAACAAGTTGAGCATTTAATGCATACCACTGGGTTCGATGCCATCACCCTTGCCCAGCATTTGCTCCCATTGGCTGCGATTTATGCTTATACACCCGTTTCCGACTTTCAAGTTGGTGCAATCGTTCGCGGTGAATCCGGTGCGCTGTATTTGGGCGCCAATATTGAATTTTCCGGTGTATCACTCGGACAAACCATACATGCAGAACAGGCCGCCATTGCTCATGCATGGATGTGTGGTGAAAGCAAACTCAGCGACATTATTGTTGATACACCGCCATGTGGCCACTGTCGTCAGTTTATGAATGAACTCTCCGGTGTCGAGGGGCTGCGAATTACCCTCCCCAGTCAGGCAACTAAAAAGCTGCTCGATTACCTTCCGGACTCTTTTGGGCCCGTAACAATGGGGATGAAGACTCGATTCATGGATCCACAACCCCATCAAATCCATGCTGATCATACGGATCCACTGCAACAACAGGCGCTTAACGCACTGAACAAAAGTTATGCGCCCTATAGCCATGCGCCCGGCGGTGTTGCTATTGAACTCATCAATCAGCATATTTATCTGGGCTCTTATGCCGAAAATGCAGCCTTCAATCCGAGTCTTCCGCCACTGCAAGTTGCAGTAATACTGCTCAGAATGAATGGCTATTCATTTGACGATATTAAGCGCGTGGTGCTTGCTGAAACAAAAAATGCAGTGGTGAGCCATCTGGATACAACCCGTTCGGTACTACAAAAAATCGCACCACATATCCAGCTGGAACAACTTGAAATCTAGTGTAAAAACGACATAACTATTTGATTATTAATTATAAAAATAAATTTCTCATATGAAAAGCCGAAAAAGCAAACGTTTGCTTTTTCGGCTTTTTTCAGTATGATTGCCGCAGTTTTCAAAATGAGAAGAGGTAATCAGATAATGTTAGGGACAGCGACAAGAGAAAGTGCAACGCGGGTTCTGTTACTTGGCTCCGGAGAGTTAGGAAAAGAAGTCGCAATTGAGTGTCAGCGGCTAGGGTTGGAAGTTATCGCTTGTGATCGATATGCCAATGCACCGGCCATGCAAGTTGCGCATCGTTGTCATGTCTTCAATATGTTGGATGGTGATGCGCTGCGTCAAGTGATTGAACTCGAAAAACCAGATTATGTGGTCCCTGAAGTCGAAGCGATTGCCACGGCGACACTTGTCGAACTAGAGAGTGAAGGGGTTCATATCGTACCGTCGGCTAAAGCAACTCAACTGACAATGAACCGTGAAGGGATTCGTCGTCTGGCTGCCGAAACATTATCTCTCGAGACCTCTCCCTACCGCTTTGCGGATAACTATCATGATTTCCGCCAAGCAATTACTGAAATCGGGCTTCCCTGTGTCGTCAAACCCGTCATGAGCTCTTCTGGTAAAGGACAAAGCGTTCTCAAATCAGAACAAGATATTGATAAAGCCTGGCACTACGCTCAGGAAGGTGGTCGCTCCGGTGCCGGGAGAGTGATTGTCGAAGGCTTTATTGACTTTGATTATGAAATCACCCAACTCACCGTCAGTGCGGTAGATGGTATCCATTTCTGTGCGCCAATCGGTCATCGGCAGGAAGATGGTGACTATCGTGAGTCTTGGCAACCCCAGGCGATGTCTGATACTGCCCGGGAAAATGCACAAGCAGTTGCGGGGAAAATTGTCACGGCACTCGGTGGGCATGGTATCTTTGGCGTCGAGTTATTCATCAAAGGTGATCAAGTCATTTTTAACGAAGTTTCCCCTCGCCCTCACGATACGGGGCTAGTCACTTTAATCTCGCAGAACTTATCCGAATTCGCCTTACATGTCCGTGCATTTACCGGTTTGCCGATTCAACAGATTGTATCGTATCAACCTGCAGCATCGGTCGCTTTGCTCGGTCAAGGCACATCAGATAATGTCCGTTTTGATGGACTGGCGAATGCGTTGATGGTTCCCAATACACAGGTTCGTCTGTTTGCGAAACCCGATATTGACGGCAGAAGAAGACTTGGCGTAACACTCGCGACAGGAGATGATACCCAACAGGCGAAAGAAGCGGCACTGGCATGTGCGAGTCATATCGTCCTGCATTATTAGAGCTAATCCCCCGATAAAAAGATGTTCTGAATCGCGATAGTTACACCAGCCACGTAAGACTATCCCAATAAAATAGCAACAGAACAAAAAACAGCCCGGAATGTGGTTTACGTTCCGGCCTGATATCTTTTCGGTTGCATAACGAAACAACTAAGCTTCAATCAACCACACTTCATCGGCAAATCGACTCAGCTCTTGTTGCGCAATTTTCGGATGTTCCGCATCCGCATCTTTACGACAGAGCAATGTCGTTTTCATGCCCTGAAACAATTGCTGGATCTGGTGACTATCAACACTAAACGGTGGTCCGGCAAGTTCAGTCTGCTCATAGTCAACCGTGATTAAAAGCATCCGCCCGCCGGGCTTTAATAGTTCACGTAGTCGTTGTACATATGCATCTCTCTGGGATGGCATCATCGACACCAATGCAGCCCGATCATAGATCAGTTCAACACCATCAAGTGGTGCGGTAAAAACATCACCCTGATAAATTTGGAGTTCATCAAACTCATAACAGTGATGAAATGAATCGATCTGTGTAACTAACGGTGTATAAAAATGTTCAGAGAAAAACGATCTCACAGCAATCTCACTGAGTTCAACACCCATGACTTTGTCATGTTCTGATGCTAACCAAACGAGATCTTCGCTTTTACCACACAAAGGGACGAAAACTTGCTCCTCTTTCTGTGGTGACAATGCAGGCCAGTATTCCACCAGCAATGGGTTCACATCTGTCAAATGAAAACCGATACGATTGGAAGCCCACTTCCTATGCCAAAATTCTTTATCCATGAAAGCTTCTCTAATATAAAAACAACAGCCACTGACCAGTGCTGAAGCAGAACTGTTTATCAGTGGCAAAAAACTAGAGATCGAAAAATAGATTCACTCTTATGAAAGCGGCAGATTAACACCCTTTCAGAGTATTCTACCTTTCATTCGGATCGATATTTTCGACACGAGCTTTCAATTTTTGTCCTGGACGGAATGTCACAACACGTCTCGCGGTAATCGGAATATCCTCTCCGGTTTTCGGATTCCGCCCCGGACGCTCGTTCTTGTCTCTCAGGTCAAAATTACCAAAACCAGACAACTTGACCTGTTCGCCATTTTCCAGAGATTTACGGATTTCCTCAAAAAATGCTTCAACCGTTTCCTTGGCATCCCGTTTACTAAACTCAAGCTTTTCAAACAGGTTTTCAGCCAAATCGGCCTTTGTGAGCGCCATAAAACTTCCCTCAAAGCTATATTGAACCTTACTGTCGATGTGACAGCACCAAAGCATTTTTACTCAGCCAATCAACAACATATCGGCTTTATTGTAAATAGTGTATGCCAACCTTCTGATTTACGCCAACTTTTTTATTAAATCGCTCGCAAAAGAAACATGCTATTCGCAACTATTGTGGGAGCATGTCACATTTAAATCAGCAAAAATTGATGATTCAATCGAGAAAAAATAGCGTATTCTACGAAAACTATACAATATAACTGATTGATTATTATCATAATAGTGTCAAATTCATATCAAAATTTCAAATATGTGAACTCATCGTATCTGAATAATTTCTCTTTCCCATAAAAAAACAGGCTGGTGTGATACATTCACCAGCCTGTTTATATAGTGATAACAAAGATTAATCGCGCAGTAATGCACCATATTGCTTATAAACCGCAGCAACAATTTCACTCACTACCGCAGAAATTTCAGCTTCTTCGAGTGTCCGTTCTGCAGATTGCAGTGTCAACGCAATCGCCAGACTCTTCTTGCCATCTTCAACCCCTTTGCCGACATAAACATCAAAGAGTTTTGCTTCTTTCAGAAGTTGCCCGCCGGCATTTGCACAAGCTGCAACCACTTCACCAGATGTCACCGTTTGGTCAACCACTAAAGCGATGTCACGACGGTTCGCCGGGAATTTTGAAACAGATGCAATTTCTGGAATCAATCGTTGGTTCAACCCACTCCATTCAATCTCAAACACAATAGTTCTGCCATTTAAGCCAAACTTACGTTCAACTTCAGGGTGCACAGCGCCAATCACACCGATCTGCCGTCCTTCATAGTAGATTGCCGCAGCCTGCCCCGGGTGCAGTGCCGGATGTTGAGTTGCAGCGAATGAATAAGCGCTTGAATTTGCGGTCAGCTCCAGAATCGCTTCCACATCACCTTTGGCATCGAAGAAATCAACTGTCCGACTCTCCATATTCCAGTGTTCTTCTGTCTGAGTGCCAGCAATCACACCGGCAAGCATCGCTTCTTGACGGATGCCTTGATCAGCGTTTTGATCAGGAATAAAGCGTAACCCCTGCTCAAATAAACGTACACGGGGTTGCTGACGCTTCTGATTATGAGCCACTGTATTTAACAGCCCTTGAATTAAGCCTAATCGCATCGCCGACATATCCACTGAAATCGGATTGGGTAGTACCAGTGGCTCGACATCAGGGACAATCAGTTTTTGTTGTTCCGGTTCAACGAAACTATAGGTAATCGCTTCATAATAACCACGATCAACTAACAGATCCCGAACGCGCTTCAGTGGCAAATCAGCTTCTTTGTGCCGGTTCATAGTCAACGCAGCTTGTGGTGCTTGAAGCGGAATATTGTCATAACCGTACAGACGGCCAATTTCTTCAATCAGATCCTGTTCAATCGCAATATCGAAACGCCATGTCGGTGCGACAGCATGCCAACCGCTTTCAATCGTGGTTACATCCATCCCCAAACGAGTCAGAATTTCAACCACATCTTCATCAGAGATAACATGCCCTAATAGACGATCAAGCTTTTCACGGCGAAGTGTCACTTGATTTGGTTGTGGCAGATGTGATTCAGATTCAACGACCACAATTGGTGCGGCTTCGCCACCACAGATACTGAGTAGTAACGCAGTTGCTCGCTCCATCGCATTGGTTTGTAAAGCATAATCAACACCGCGTTCATAACGCATCGAAGAATCCGTATGCAAGCCATAACTTCTCGCACGCCCACGAATACTATCCGGTGTAAAAAAGGCGCATTCCAGTAAAATATCTTGAGTCTGTTCATTAACGCCAGACTCTTCACCACCGAATACACCAGCGATCGCAAGGGCTTTCTGATGATCAGCAATAACCAATGTATCATTGTTCAGGGAGACTTCAGCACCGTCTAACAGCGTCAGTTTTTCATTCTGCTCTGCCATCCGTACAACTATACCACCTTCAATCTTAGTCAAATCAAAAGCGTGCATCGGCTGGCCTTGCTCTAACATGACATAATTGGTCACATCAACAATCGGGTCAATCGAACGCAATCCGCTGCGACGCAGCTTTTCCTGCATCCATAATGGTGTTTTGGCATTAAGATCGACATTTTTCACAATGCGGCCCAAATAGCGAGGACATGCATTCGGCGCTTTCACATCAATTGCAATCTGCGCATCGATTGAAGGCGCGACAACTTGAAGATCAGGAGAAGAAACGTCCATTCGGTTCAAAGCACCGACTTCACGAGCCAAACCTCGTAAACTGAAACAATCGGCACGATTGGACGTTAAATCCACATCGATAGTGACATCATCTAATTGAAGGAACGTACGAAAATCCATACCGATCGGTGCGTTGGCAGCAAGTTCCATAATGCCGTCTGATTCAACATCGATACCGAGTTCTGAAAATGAGCACAACATACCGTGAGAAGGTTGCCCGCGCAGTTTCGCTTTCTTGATTTTAAAATCACCCGGTAAAACAGCACCGACCGTTGCGACAGCGACTTTCAAACCTTGACGACAGTTTGGTGCACCACAAACAATATCGAGCAGAGCCTCTTCACCGACGTCAACTTTCGTCACACGGAGTTTATCTGCATCAGGGTGTTGACCACATTCGACCACATGGCCAACTTTGACACCGGTGAATGTCCCGGCAACAGCAGTCACATCATCAACTTCAAGACCTGCCATTGTAATTTGATGCGCCAGTTCGTCTGTCGTAACAGAAGGATTCACCCACTCGCGCAGCCATGATTCGCTGAATTTCATTCTAATTTCACCCCTGAATTACTTGAACTGTTTGAGGAAACGCAGATCATTTTCGAAAAATGCCCGCAGATCATTGACTCCGTAACGCAGCATCGTCAGACGCTCGATTCCGATCCCGAAAGCAAATCCGGAATATTTTTCAGGGTCAATACCAACACTACGCAAGACATTCGGGTGAACCATGCCACACCCTAATATTTCAAGCCATTTTCCGTTTTTCCGTTTCACATCAACTTCTGCCGACGGCTCAGTAAACGGGAAGTAAGAGGGACGAAAACGAATTTCCAACTCTTCTTCAAAAAAGTTACACAAAAAGTCATGCAAGATGCCTTTCAAATGCGCAAAGTTTACATTCTCATCAATCAGCATTCCTTCCACCTGATGGAACATCGGTGTATGTGTCTGATCATAATCGTTCCGATAAACACGGCCGGGTGCAATAAAGCGTAGCGGGGGTTGGCTGGCTTCCATCGTTCTGATCTGTACACCAGACGTATGAGTTCGGAGCATTAATTTAGGATTAAAGAAAAAAGTATCGTGATCGGTTCTGGCCGGATGATCTTCTGCAATATTCAGTGCATCAAAGTTGTGGAAGTCATCTTCAATTTCCGGGCCGGACTCAACGGTAAATCCAAGTTCACCAAAGAAGCTTTCAATGCGTTCGATAGTCCGAGTGATCGGATGAATACCGCCATTTTCAATCCGATGTCCCGGCAGGGTTACATCGATGGTTTCGGCAGTCAGTTTTTGTTCTAATTCTGCACGCTGCAGCGCTTCTTTTCTGGCAAAAATAGCTTGCTGAACCGTATTCTTGGCAGCATTAATTTCCTGACCGGCCGTTCGACGCTCTTCTGGTGGTAATTTACCCAGATTTTGCAACTGAGCAGTCAGCTCACCCTTTTTACCCAGATACTGAACACGAACTTCATCCAATGCATTCAGCGTGTCAGCAGCCTGAATTGCCGCACTTGCACTGGCAATAATCTCTTGTAGATGTTGCATCGTTTCCTCATCTGCCTTGCTTGGCAGTTCCCACAAAGGTTCTTTCGGTTTCCCGAACAATTCTTAGGTCTAATAAAAATAGCTATACATAGTACCCAAAGCCGCTTGCAAAGCCAAATTGTAATCGTTTTTCATGTGGTTATTGAACAATAATTCAACAGGATTTGATGACACAAATTTACGGTCATGATTCCATTGAAGCATCACACAGGAAGAATCGGATGGGATTAGTACTTGGCCGGATAGAATATAATGACAAGAATCAAGATTGAATCACAAAAATACGATAGAAGATAATCACTTGTACCAAGATGGGATTGAGATAATGAGCTGAACGGGAAGAAAACAATATGTAAGAAATGAGAATACAGACTGGAGCGACATACGAGGTTCGAACTCGTGACCTCAACCTTGGCAAGGTTGCGCTCTACCAACTGAGCTAATGTCGCATTTCTTTGATGGTGCCCCGGGCCGGACTTGAACCGGCACAGCGCGAACGCCGAGGGATTTTAAATCCCTTGTGTCTACCAATTCCACCACCAGGGCGGAGCATATCAAAGCATTACCTCACTTGAATGATTCCTGAAAGGCAATCACCGCTGAGGAACGAAACGTACTTTACTGGATTCAAAATTTTCGTCAACAAGAAAATACAACATGATGAACTGTATGGCTAAAAATCGGTCTATTGCCGCATTTTTGGTGACTTTCTTAAACAGATTTATGCTTTACCCACAGTGAACAGGCACTCTCCCGAATACAGAATAAAATACGCAAAACCACCACCACAGGTCTCATACTGACATGTCAGGCATGATAAATCTGTCCATTCCACTCGATATTATAAGTTGATGCCTGACTGAGGGAAATCCGCTGTTTTCTTGCTTGTCGGTAGAGTTCTGAAAAACTCAATAACGGCGCTAAGGGGGGCAGATCTTGTTGGTAACGCTGCATAATATTTTTACCGGAAAAATACCCCTGCCACCGTCGATAACTGAATAACGATGAGACGCCACCTGCCAGAAATATCATGGCCCCGAGATGATACAGCGATGCCAGTTCTGGTTGAGCGAAGACAAAATGAGGCTCAGCCGACTGACAAAATGGCGCAACCAAATGCAATCCACTCGTGGCCCGCGGGTTACACTCAATCACATATAACCCCTGCTGATCACGAATAAAGTCAAACGAAACCTGACCGTGGTAATTAAACCTTTGGCCAAATGCACCCATGAATTCTGTAATCGCGGGGTCGTCTATCGGCTGAAATGCACTGGCCGCAGACTGATTCACGCAGAGTTTCGGCCGATAGGCCTGATGAACCCGCATCTGTCCGTGTTCAAATAAGGCATAGTTGCAGATCGGCTGCCCTTCAATTTTCTGTTGTTGTACCCAAGGCATATCAGCCGTGATGTTGAGCTTTGCAATCGCCTGAGGAGTCACATCACTGATCACTTGCGCGCCAAAACGGGAATAAACCGGCTTCAACACCGTCTCCTGCCCACAGACCACATCACAACGATCCATGATCAACCGGGTCGACGGCAGAGAAACTTGGGGCAAGCCGGATAGAGCCTCAAACACCGTATATTTGTTGTGTAGCGTGAATAGTAACGCAGCATCCGGCATCAGCCAGTCAACCTCGGGCCTTTGCTTGGCAATGTCCGCAAGAAAAAACACTTCTTCGCAGGTCGGCACGACCATATCAATGTCAAACCGATCAATAATATCGAGGATTTGCGTCTGATAATCTGCAAAGGAAAAGCGCGGAGAGCTGGTTTGAACATAACCTTCAATCTGTTTCAGAAATGATCCCAGCGGCTGTTTTAACGCATCGGTCATGATCACCCGATGTCCCTGACGGCAAAAAAGAGTCGCCCATTCAAGCGCCACCGGCGCACGGGCTCCGGTAATCAAAACTTGCATAGATTCACCACACGTCGCTGTTTATTCATCGGGTGCCAGTCGGGTGGCGGTGCATATTCACACGTAACAGATACCCGCCCCAATCGCTGAAATAACCCAAATAACGCCTCCCGAATCACACCATGAAACTGAGGAGCCACTTCAATTTTTAAGTGACTGGCTCCGGTTTGAGTAATGCGATAATCCACGCGTTCTTCTATCGCAAGTGTTACCGCGCGATAGATAAGATCCGGCAATACTACGGTTTGTGCCCCGCCCTGCTCTAACACCAGACAATCACCACAGCGCCCGGCAATGGCGCCAAGCGGTTCAAATGGCGCTTCGTCTTGTTTCGCTGCAATCACATCATCTAGCTGATAACGGATGATCGGCTGGGTTCGACGGCGGAAATCGGTAATGATTGGACTGTAATGGGTCTTTTCCGGATTTAACCAATGTTTCTCAATATGCACGATATCCTGATTCCAGCGCATCTGCCCTTGCGTATCCGTACAGGCGAGAAATCCTTCCGTACACTGATAGACTTCGTGCAGTTCACCGGCGAAGGTCTGTTCTATCAGAGCCCGGTCTACCGGTGTTAGTACTTCTGCCCCGGATATGATTCGTGCAGGAGACATCTTCCGTTCACCGAATGTACCGCTGTACATGGCACAAAACTGTAGCGCCTGCGCACTACCAATCAATAAGGTCGGCTGAAAGTGATCCAACGCCCGAATCCAAACGTCATAAGGTTGATTTAAATCGGCGTAAAAGAATTGAATCGGCCCTCTGGCAACAATTTTATATAACGGGCTGTTCGCCCGGAGCGCCAAAGCAATACGATGTTTTTGCCATAAATTAGGTAAAAGCTTGCCCAGAATATTACCGGCCCAAAGCTGTTTCTCGTGATGATCGGCCAGAAAAAGCCCTCGCTGTCCGGAGGTTCCCGAGGATAATCCGACGGTCACACCATTAACCACTGATTGTTCAAACCGTCGGGATTGTTCCGCTTTGAGCGCAACAGACATTAATTGATCGGTTTTCAGCCCTCGGGTGTTGATCGTATCCAGATTAGCCATCATCAGCGATTTATTCATGATCGGAAATGCTTCAAGCGGCTGATGACGTAACGACTGATAAAAAGGTGAATGTTCACAGACCCACTTGAGATGCTGTTCTAATTGTTTACCTTGCCAAGACAGCACCTGAGCACGAGAAGCAAATCGGTGGTAACGCGCAAATGCAAACTGGCGTAACAAAGTCATCATTGTATCCACCCTTGTTCGCAGAGTGAGCGAATACTGGTCAGACAGTGAGAAGGCACAAACTGAATTTCCGCCTTGCCGAGTCGATAGCATAACCTCAGTTGCGCCAATGTCTGGCGATAAGCTTTGGTGTCCTCACAGATAATATTTGCCAGCCAGTGCTGATCCAGATTTTCACTGAGGCTCTCGATCAACCAACAGGCATCCGCTAACAAAAATATCCATTGCGCCTGCAATCTGACTAACATTCCTATCTGCCCGGCAGCATGTCCGGGCAGGCTAACCAAATAAAGCGAGCCATCATCAAACAGGTCTTTACAATACAGTTCAACGCCGTGTAACTGCGGTAACAGAGCGTCGATCGGGAGATCAAATTGATCATGAAAATGCAACTGTTGGTGAATATCATCCGGAATCAGTTGACGTAAATAACCCCTTCTGACCCCACTGAAACGACCTCTATACTTGATGGCATCAAAACCCATTTTTGAACAATGAATCTTTGCCTGACCAAATTCACTCACCGCAGCAATATGATCGGCATGGAAATGAGATAACACCAGATGACCAACCTGTGATATCTCAATCCCGACACGGCCCAACTGCGCGGTAATATCTTCCCCATGCTGCAAATGACACGGGGTTGTCCATGCATAAAACCTTTCCGGAAAGGTGCGTGTGGCATTAAAGAAATGTTGGTGATAGCCGGTATCAAATAGCACATAGCCCTGCTTAGGATGTTTGATCAAAGCGACAGCCGCAGGGAAAGCTCTTGGTTTGAGACCGCTGCCGGGTTTGACGACAAATCCCGGATGAACACAATAGCCACCTTCAAAGATTTTGAGTTGCAAACCATCTGACATATTGCTCGATTCCTTGTTTAATTGTGACATGTGGCTGATAACCTAATATTTCTCTGGCTTTGGTGATATCCAACGTCTGATGGTGATGGAGAAGTCCGGCGCTGTAGCAAGTCAAACGCGGTTCAGGATGGGCCGGAAGCCGCTGCCGAATCCATTCATTCAGTGTCAAGAGTGGGCGCAAAACAGGATAAGGAAGCCGTCGGATGGTCACCGGATGATTCAGTGCCGTCAATAACTGTTGTAACAGTGTTTCAACCGGCATTGGTTCGCCATTACTGATATTGAAAACCTCCCCGTGTGACAGGTTTTCAATTTGCGTACAAGCCAGCATGGCAGCATGGGCAACGTTATCGACACAGGTTAAATCGACCACCGGATTACGTGCCGATGGGAGCAACAGTTGTCCGCGGAATACGCTACTCATGACACGCGGGACAATCGCTCGGTCATTGGGACCAAAAATCCCCCGCGGACGTAAAATAATGCTTTTGATCGGACTATTCGCGACAACACGTTCCGCGAGATATTTAGTTTTTGCATAGTCATTACACCATTGACGCGCCAGTGCATCAGTCTCGGTGATAGCCCATCGGTCAGCATAGTCAAAGTAGACACTGGTAGTGGAGATATGCACCAAATGCGGCACATTCTGAATGCGGGCCGCTTCAACCAGATTCTGGGTAGCCGCCACATTCGCTTGAAAAAACTGCGCGTAAGTTCCCCAAGGGCTGGATAGTGCCGCACAGTGAATAATAGCATCCACACCCTTACAAGCATCGATCAATGCTGTCCGGTCATTTAAATCCAGTACATACGCAACGGCGGTATAGTCACGTTCAAGCTGACGTGCAATATCCGCATTTCTGGCGATAAAACGGAGTTGGTGTTGCTGATGAAATAACCGTATCAGCGCGCTACCCAACATGCCGCTGCCGCCGGTAATGAGAATTTTCATAGACAAATCAAACCCATGCCAAGTGATAGCCCGGCAGCAGAACCAATCAGTAACACACGTTTGCCCTTCGTATCCGGTTCATTTCTCAGCAGGTGGAGATTAATCGGAATGGAAGCGGCGACCTGATTGCCCAACGTTGAAAAACGGTTGATGACCTGTGAGGCTGAAAATCCGGTGATTTTGGGCATTTTTTCTAATGCCCGGAAGCTCGCCTGATGAGGCAGCAAATAGTCAATATCGTTTTGATTCACTTGAGCCTGAGCCAGCCCATGCTTCAAAAACTCCGGTAATATCTGAGCCACCTTGCGAAATAAATTTTTACCATCCATAAAAAAGCGACAAACATTGAGATTTTCATCGTGAGATATTCGGTGAGGATTGAGAAAACTGCCACCCCCCGGAATCTGACAATACTGATATCCTGAATGATGGGTTTCAAAGCGGCGAGCGATGAGTCCGGGACTCTGCTCATTGGCTGCAAGTAAAAATGCTGCAGCACCGTCAGCAAACAATGTGACCGTTTCTTTCTGCGGTGGAAAAGAGCGGTTTAGCGTCACACCTGTTGCCACCTCACTGGTAACGATCAGAATACGCTGATAACGCTTGGCTAAAAAAAGGCTGTGAGATAAATCCAGTGCCGTTAAAAATGACAAACAGGTGCTGTTTAAATCAAAACTTTCGACACCGAATGGTGCATCAAGAGCAGCCAGCAATGCGGAAGCATCATAAGGTAATGACTGATGATGCGTTCCGCTGGCATAAATCACCAAGTCGATATCAGAGAGGTTTAATTCTGTCTGGCTTAAGCAATCTTCGACCGCCCTACGCCCCATTTCGATCGCGCTTTCCGTCTCTCCGGCAACATGCCGATACTCAACACCAAATCTTTTTTTGGACGTCCCGACTGGCAGCGCCAGAAAAGCGTCCATTTGCTCCGAAGACCAACGATTTTTAGGTAAATAGATACCACTGGAAACAATATCGAATGCCATAAATTTTCATCACACCAAAATAAAAAACAGTGTTCAAAATACTATGAAGAGGCGTTTACGTCTAGCCCATTTCGTTGTTTATCATCACAATATAGGCTCAAGTTCACATTCTGATTGACGCAATGTGATTGAACGAGAATGAGAAAATCGCAACGTGAATAAAGAATATAAAGACAAACTGACGACCATAATATGTTCTTATCAGAAAGTGATATTGAGGAAAGAAAATCTGGAGCGACACACGGGGTTCGAACCCGTGACCTCAACCTTGGCAAGGTTGCGCTCTACCAACTGAGCTAGTGTCGCATTGAAATCTCAGAAGAGAATGGAGGCGCGTCCCGGAGTCGAACCGAGGTCCACGGATTTGCAATCCGCTGCATAGCCACTCTGCCAACGCGCCGACCTGAACATATCGAAAAGATAAAATCACCATCTCTGATACGGGTTCGCATTCTACGGATTCACCCAATCCAGTCAACAAAATTTTTGGCTTTTTGAATTATTTGCCTATTTTACACTCAAACGATGCAAATCTCGCCAATTGGCCGAATAAAATCTGTCAGATTCTCCTCCTGACATAACAATTTCAACATTCAACTGTTGCGATATACAGCGGTTATTTCTATGGTAATGCCATCCATTTGTGAATAGGTGAAAGCACTATGAAATTTACTGCGCAGCAACTCAATGAGCTCAATTTACTGCTTCAGTTTGATCTGAATAGTCGTGATACTGGTATCAAAGTCCACAAAACTGCTGAAAAGAAAGTACAAGATGCTGTTGAAGCCCTCTATCGGAAAAATCTATGTACCCATCCGGACGGTGGTTATTTAACCGATGAAGGCATTGAAATCGCTCAGGATGCCGACCGCATTCTTCGAGTTCTGGCTCAAGAATCGGAATAAATACCCAACATGACGAAACATATCACAATCATTGGTGCCGGCTGGCTTGGTTTACCACTGACACATCATTTATCTGATTTTTGCCGTGTTTTCGCCAGTAAAACCACACCAGCTGGCGCTGATGCCCTGAAACTTGAGGGCATTCGCAGTTTCTGCTTTCATTTCGAACAGTCCGAAAATCCTTTATCTGAAACGCTTGCAGCCCAGAATGCAGAAGTTGTGATTGGCTGCTTTCCTCCCGGATTCAGGCAGAATAAACAGGATGAATATGCGCATTATTGGGGCTATCTGACTGAACAATGCAAAATCGCGCAGGTGAAAAAGTTAGTGATGATCAGTACGACGGGTGTTTATCCCAACCATCCCGGTATCATGACAGAACAAGATGCGAGCCTGACACTCGCGCGGGAAAATGCTGATTTCAGTGAATCAGCCCGGGTTTTACTCACGGCCGAACAGCATGTGATCGATAGCGGGTTAGATTATGCCATCCTGCGCTTTAGCGGATTAATCGGCCCTAAACGCCATCCTGCTCGCTTTGTCCCTAAACTCAAACAAGTCAGCTCGCTGGCACCGGCCAATATGCTGCATCTTGATGATGCCATTGGCAGTATCCGTTATATTCTTGAGAATGGGCTCTCGGGGATTTTTAATGTCACAACCCCGGAAACCGTCAGCAAAGCGGAGTTTTATCAAGCGGCACTAGACACCGTATCATCAGAAGCGAATCTGCCACCGATTGTCGCGCAAGAAGATAAACAAGTCAGCAGCGATAAACTTTGCCGTTGCGGTTATCAATTCCATTATCAACACACGCTGGATGCACTTCGTTACCTATAATTATCTGTTATTTATAATAATTCGTTATTTGTAAACAAAAAGGGGCCAATCACAGACGCCCCAACGCCTCTTTATAGTGTTTCCTACATACCGATACATAACGGTCATTGCCACCGATATCAACCTGAGCCCCTTCGGCAATCGGTCGTCCTTGTGCATCGACACGTACCACCATGTTGGCTTTTTTACCACAATGGCAAATGGTTTTCAGCTCAACCAGCTTATCTGCCCAAGCTAACAGATACTGACTTCCCGGGAAAAGCTCACCTTTAAAATCAGATCGCAATCCATAGCACAGCACCGGGATACCAAGTCGATCCACCACATCCGTCAACTGATACACCTGCTCTTTCGACAAAAACTGGCATTCGTCAACCAAAATACAGTCTACTTTCATCTGCTGATGTAATTGGTCGATTTCCTCAAACAGATTGGAAGTCTCACCAAAAAGATAAGCCTCTTCTTCTAACCCGATTCGGGAGCTGACTTTACCGACCCCGAATCGATCATCAATCGCTGCGGTATAAATCACGGGATTCATACCCCGCTCCCGATAGTTAAAAGAAGATTGAAGGAGTGTGGTCGATTTCCCTGCATTCATTGCAGAGTAATAAAAATACATCTGGGCCAAAGTATTTACCTGTGTTCATAATCGGGCAATCTCAATATGAACCAAATTGCCTGTACAACTTATTTCTTTTCTCAATACCAAATACGAAAAAGGTGGCAATCAGCCACCTTTGTTACATCATTTCGCTTAATCAAACATTTTCAAATTTGGCACGCACAGCAATCGCCAGCTCTTCAAGTGCTGCGGGATTTGCCTCGCTTGGCGCTTCAGTCATCGGGCAAGCTGCCGCGGTTGTCTTCGGAAATGCAATCACGTCGCGGATATTTTCTGTGCCGCAAAGCAACATCACCAGACGGTCAAAACCGAAAGCTAAACCGGCATGAGGCGGTGTACCGAATTTCAGAGCATCCAGCAGGAAGCCGAATTTCCGGCGTTGTTCATCTTCTTCGATACCTAAAATATCAAACACAGCAGTTTGCATCGCAGAATCATGGATACGAACCGAACCACCACCGACTTCATAGCCATTCAAGACTATGTCATAAGCATTTGAATTCACATTTGCCGGATTAGCTCTCAGCTCATCGGCTGTGACACCTAATGGTGAAGTGAACGGATGGTGCATCGCATGAAGCTGACCTTCGTCATCTTCTTCAAACATTGGGAAATCAACCACCCAAAGTGGCGCCCAGGCAGACTCATCAGTCAGTGACAAGTCAGTCCCCAGTTTTAACCGCAGCGCACCCAACGCTTCTGACACAACGTTGGCTTTATCGGCACCAAAGAGAATGATATCGCCGCTTTGCGCCTGCGTTCGTTCCAGAATCGCTTCAATCACCGACTCAGACAAGAATTTAGCCACCGGTGACTGAATCCCCTCCAGACCAGCGTCACGATCGTTGACTTTCAACCATGCTAATCCTTTCGCACCGTAGATCGATACAAACTCACCGTATCCGTCAATCTGTTTACGCGTCAGACTTGCACCACCGGGAACACGAATCACGGCAACCCGGCCTTTGGCATCATTGGCAGGGCCAGCGAAGACTTTAAACTCAACATCTTTGACTAAATCAGCAACATCGACCAGTTCCAGCGGATTACGCAGGTCAGGCTTATCACTGCCGAAACGACGCATTGCTTCACTATATTTCATCACCGGAAATGCGCCCAAATCGACATCAAGCAGCTCTTGCCACATTTCGCGAACCATTTTTTCGGTCACAGCACGGACTTCGTCAGCCGTCATAAATGACGTTTCAATATCGATCTGCGTAAATTCGGGCTGACGATCGGCCCGTAAGTCTTCATCACGGAAGCACTTCACAATCTGATAATAACGGTCAAAACCGGACATCATCAGCAATTGCTTAAACAACTGGGGTGACTGAGGCAATGCATAGAACTTGCCTTTATGAACCCGACTCGGTACAAGATAATCCCGCGCCCCTTCAGGTGTTGCTTTGGTCAAAACCGGTGTTTCAATATCGAGGAACCCTTGCCCATCGAGGAAACGGCGCACAAAGCTTGACGCACGCGCACGTAATTTGATGCGATCACTCATTTCCGGACGACGTAAGTCCAGATAGCGATATTTCAAACGCTGCTCTTCAGAGTTTTTCTGATTAAAGTCCAATGGCAACACGTCAGAGCGGTTGATAATTTCCAGCTCAGTGGCAAGGATTTCAACTTCTCCGGTCGCCATATCGCGATTAATCTGAGAATCCGGACGCGCTCTGACTTCACCGGTCAAACGAATACAAAACTCACTACGCAGTTGGTTCGCAACCTCAAAGACATCTGCCATATCAGGGTCGACCACAACCTGAACCAGTCCTTCACGATCCCGCATATCAATAAAGATCAGTCCGCCCAGATCCCGACGACGATTCACCCAACCACAAAGTTCTACATTCTGCCCGACAAGGGACTTGTTTAGGTGACCACAATAATGGCTACGCATAATGAGTTTCCCAATTTCCAATAACTGATTCAAATCTTCACTGCCCGCTTGAATTTCCAAACCAGCGGACAACAACAAAATATCCTAAATAACCGTGCGACTGTTCAACCACGTGATTCCGACATACAATACCGATTCAATATTTGATGATCACGTTACATTGGTTCACGCTGTATTCGATGACTCGGTAACCCTGAAGTTCATCGCTGCGCTCATGACTCAGTCGCAGTGCTCACCGTGCATGACGGTGTAAAGAAATAAGCGCTGATTATAGCGCTAAAAGACTGGCTTCTTCAAAACGATATCGCGCATTTGACACAATTTAAATTGAAAAAATGACAAACACACTTCCTATTCGACTCGGACTGACGCTCTGGTCACACCCACAATGGCAGCAAACCCTATATGGGCGAGGAACTTCCGTTTCCGAGAGGCTCGAAAAATACGCGCAAGTTTTTCACACTGTCGAAGGGAATACAACATTCTATGCATCCCCTTCCCCCACTACGGTTGCCAATTGGAAAGCAGCGACTGGCCCGGACTTTAGGTTTACCTTTAAATTACCCAAACAAATCACCCATGAGTTGATGCTGAATGGTTGTGAAGATTTACTGAACCATTTCATGCAATTAATGGCGCCCCTTCACGAGCGGGTTGGTCTGTGGACAATTCAGCTCCCTGCGGCTTTCAGTCCGGCACATCTTCCTGCGTTGAAACGTTTCTGCCGTTACTTTCCGGCTGATTATCCCTTGGCCGTCGAAGTCCGTCATCCGGCCTTTTTTCATAAAGGCCCCGAAGAAAAACAATTCAATCAATGGCTGATCGAAACTCAGGCGGATCGCATTATTATGGATAGTCGCCCTGTATTTGCCGCGCAGCCGGACAGCGATGCGATCATCGATGCGCAAAAGAAAAAACCCCAGGTTCCCGTTCATGCGATTGCTACAGCGAATCGACCGATGATTCGTTTTATCGGCCACCCGGAGATTGCGGAAAATGATGCCTTTTTCGCGCCTTGGATACAGAAACTCCCGACGTGGGTCGCTCAAGGGAAACAACCCTATCTGATGATTCATACTCCGGATAACCAGCAGGCTCCCGAATTGGCGCAACATCTTTATCAGCAGCTACAACAGCAGATCGAACTACCTGATCTTGCTCCTTTTCCCGGAGCCGCTGCCGATCACCAGATCAGCATGTTCTAATCTACCCATGATGACAATCACACGGTTATTGCATAAAATACGCCCCTTTTCTTGGTTCCGTCCCTTGATTGGCGGTTTGTCATAGAGATATCACGAGGCTTACATGAGTCATAAAGACACCATCTATTCAGCACCGATTCAACAGATCGGAGACTTTACATTCGATGAGCGGGTTGTTGAGGTCTTTCCTGATATGATTCAGCGTTCCGTTCCCGGTTACAATAATATTATTTCGACCATCGGGATGCTGGCAGAACGCTTTGCCAAGCCAAATACCAATATTTATGATCTCGGCTGTTCTCTGGGGGCGGCAACCCTTTCGATGCGTCGCCATATTCATCACGAAGGTTGTCACATTATCGCGGTCGATAATTCATCCGCGATGGTTGAACGTTGTCGAATGCATATTGAAGCCTATCGCTCCGATACACCGGTCAAGGTGATTGAAGCAGATATCCGGGATATTGAGATCACCAATGCCTCCATTGTAGTGCTGAATTTTACCCTCCAGTTTCTGTCTCCGGATGATCGCAGCCAGTTGTTGGAAAATATCTACCGTGGATTACGCCCGGGCGGTATTCTGATTCTGTCTGAAAAATACCGCTTTGCGGACACAACAACCAATGATCTACTCATCGACTTACATCACGAATTCAAACGGGCCAACGGCTACAGTGAGCTGGAAATCAGTCAGAAACGCAGCGCCATTGAAAACGTCCTCCAACCGGATACCATTGAAACGCACAAAAATCGTTTTGCCCGAATTGGTTTCAGTAGTTTTGACGTTTGGTTTCAGTGTTTTAACTTCGGTTCGATGTTTGCTATCAAATGATGTTGACGGCTCATATAAAGTGGATAAGCATGTTTCGCCCAACATCAGGCGAAACAACGCCTTACTCTGCTGAGGTTATTCCCAGTTTTATTTTTCGTTCGCAGGATACTCGATTCAATGTTTAACTTTGCTAATTTTTATCAGCTCATCGCGCAAGATCAACGCCTCCAGCCATGGCTGAATGTTTTACCTCAGCAACTGACGGATTGGCAAAACGATTCGCACGGAGATTTTGAGCGCTGGCTGAGGTCATTGAATAAACTCCCGACATTCACTCCGGATCAGGTTGAACTGCATACTGAAGTTGCCATCCGGAATCAAATCCCCTTAGCAGCGGGAGAACAGAAAAAGCTGGAAAACCTGCTGAAAACATTTCATCCGTGGCGAAAAGGGCCTTATCACATTCATGGCATCCATATTGATACTGAATGGCGTTCAGATTGGAAATGGGACCGTGTTTTACCGCATATTTCTCCGTTGAAAAACCGAAATGTACTCGATGTCGGCTGTGGTAATGGCTACCATATGTGGCGGATGCTGGGAGAAGGTGCTCGTCTTTGTATCGGCGTTGACCCATCTCACTTGTTTTTGATTCAGTTCGAAGCAATACGCCGGTTAATGGGAAATGATCAGAGGGCTCATTTATTACCATTAGGTATCGAGGCACTTCCCAAACTAGAAGCATTTGATACGGTATTTAGTATGGGTGTTCTGTACCATCGTCGTTCACCGTTAGACCATTTGTTACAGCTAAAAGATCAACTTGTTGCGGGCGGAGAACTGATTCTGGAAACGCTGGTTATTGAAGGCGATGAAAGCGCGGTGTTGGTTCCGAAGGATCGCTACGCGCAAATGCGAAATGTGTACTTCTTTCCTTCGGCACTTGCATTAAAAGTGTGGCTGGAGAAATGTGGATTTATTGATGTTGTCATTGCCGATGAAAACGAAACATCGACAGAAGAGCAACGAACAACCACATGGATGACACATAACTCATTGCCCGACTATTTAGACCCGGCGGATCCGAAGCAAACAGTTGAAGGCTATCCGGCACCGAGAAGAGCGATTCTGGTTGCCCGTAAACCATAATTGACATACATCTAACGCGCAATATAAAAAATCAGAGTACGCTAGACCGTGGAAATCACCACTGAATGCTTTATATCAATCATAACAACTAAAGAATTAGGTTACTCATGTTTAAACGACTTGCACTTGTGGCCGCAATATCCACACTAGCGGGATGCGTCACAACAGAGGAAAGAAACTTACATCAAGAGACAATCGCAGCAATTCATGGGACAGAAAGCAACATTAATCAGCGCCTGACCAATCTAGAATTGCAGTCGAGTAATCAAGTCGATTACATCGATAGTCTGGAAAATGAAGTTTCTTCCTTAAAACAGCAAATACATAAACTCAATCAGAATCACTATCAGCATTCATCACTGCAGGAGATTAACCCGACCCAATCACTGCAACATCTCGTTTCATCTGATCCGGCGCCGGCGAATAAGGTCATCCTCGGGCAGGTTGAACGAATCAGTATCGAATCGATCAAACAAAAATTCGATGCCCGGGTAGATACAGGGGCTGCAACGTCGTCTCTGGACGCTACAGATATTGAAGAATTTGAAAGAAATGGGAAAGACTGGGTTCGATTCCATTTATCGGGCCGGAATGAACAGGATGCGGACAAAGCAGCAGACAGAAAAAATGCCAGCGATAAAGCCGCTAAAAAAGAAGCCAAAGACAACTGGATCGAAGCACCCGTATTACGCTATGTCAAAATTCGACAAGCCTCAACGTCGGAAACCGAACGACGAGCTGTTGTTGAATTGTGGATAAGTGTCGGGAATATTCGTGAACGGACAGAATTTACTCTTGCCGATCGCTCCCAAATGTCACACCCAATCTTATTGGGACGTGAATTTCTCCGCGATATCGCGCTAGTGGATGTGAGTAAAAAATTCGTTCAATCCACGGCCAAATAATTATCTGGTGAGTATTGATCATGACCTCCCGAATTCCATTTTATATCTCTATCGTACTGCTGATTGCGATCGGCATTTATTTAAGCGTTTTTCGCCATCAGGTTTATGGTGTTCCCTGGACCCCCGGTGAGACGAGACAAGTCTGGGAAATTGAAGCACGTATTCAGTTTAATGCGCTGGGTAAAGAGGCCAAAGTTTCCCTTGCTGCGCCATACACACAAGACGGATTCACGCTGATTAGTGAATCCGCCTCCTCACCGGGGTATGGGGTCTCTTATCTTGAATCGACCCCGGGAAACAGACGTGCCGAATGGTCCATTCGCCGAGCCAGTGGCCCACAAACTATCTATTATAAAACACAATTCCTTGTCGACCCTGAGGCCAAATCACGTCCTGAGCCACCGCATGGTCCGGTTGATCGCCCAACATTCGATAGCCCGGAAGAAGCCGCTGCGGTCTCCCTGATTACGCAGGCAAGTGAACGTTCAGCCGATGATGTTACGTTTACCAGAGAGCTCATCAAAGCGCTGAATGACGAGGAAAGTCAGAACGCACAACTCCTGCTGAACCAGATGACCAAATATGAAGCGACTCAGAAGATGCTTTCATACTCAGGTATTCCCAATAAGCTTGTCGGGGTACTGGAACTGGAAGACGGTCGTCGTCGTCAAAGTATCGAGCCAATGAATGAAGTCTGGGACGGAGAACGTTGGATTGTCTTTAATCCGGACACCGGTAAACAGGCGAACCATCCGAATTTGTTGGTGTGGGACGAATCCAATGTTTCCTTGCTTGATGTTGTCGGCGGTAAAAATAGCCGGGTACAGTTCAGCATGATTTCCCACGAGGTTTCGCCACAGGAAGCCACCAACAGTAAAGTCAATGCGGACGGATTGCTCAATCTATCGATTCATAGCCTACCGTTGGAAGAACAAGCGATGTTTAAAACCATCATGTTAATTCCTATCGGTGCCCTGATCGTGGTGTTTCTCCGCGTCATTATCGGACTCAAGACATCCGGGACATTCATGCCGGTTCTTATCGCAGTGGCGTTTGTCCAGACGCAACTGCTCACGGGTATCATCGGTTTTCTATTGATTGTTGGTACAGGGCTATTTATCCGAAGTTACCTGTCCAAACTGAATCTGTTACTTGTGGCCCGAATATCAGCAGTGATCATCGCTGTTATTCTGATGATTTCGCTCTTTACAGTCCTCTCTTTCCGACTTGGGATTACTGAAGGGCTCACCATTACTTTCTTCCCCATGATTATTCTCTCATGGACCATTGAGCGGATGTCGATTCTCTGGGAAGAAGACGGTGCGAAAGAGGTCTTTCTGCAAGGCGGAGGGTCGCTGTTTACAGCAATTCTTGTTTATCTGGGGATGACGAATCCATATGTTCAGCATCTCACGTTTAATTTTATCGGATTACAGTTGATTGTGTTGGCGCTCATTCTATTGCTGGGAACTTATACCGGTTATCGTGTCAGTGAATTAAAGCGTTTTAAGCCTCTGGTAGATGAACTATGATTTTCGAAAAATATACCTCCCCTTTTCGCTTAAGGCATAAGGGGATTCTGGGGATGAATAAACGCAACCATAGCTATATTGGTCGTTACAATGATCGCTCTAAATATCCCTTAGTTGATGACAAGCTTCAGACGAAAATCCTCGCCGAAAAAGCCGGATGTACCGTCCCCCAGCTCATCGGTGTGATTCGGAACCAGTATGAAGTCAAACAAATTCATCAACTGGTTCAGCAATGGCCAAGTTTTGTCATTAAGCCCGCTCGCGGCAGTGGCGGAAAAGGAATTTTGGTGGTGACTTCCCATCAAAACGGTGTGTATGTCAAACCATCCGGTGCCACATTAAGTGCTGAAGATGTGGAAAGACATGTCAGTAATGCGCTTGCCGGACTCTTTTCTCTGGGTGGTAAAAATGATGTGGCAGTCATCGAAAACCTGATTCAGTTTGATGACTGTTTCGACGGCTTCAGCTACGAAGGCGTACCGGATGTTCGGGTCATTGTTTTCAAAGGCTATCCAGTGATGTGCATGATGCGCCTTTCCACCCGGGCATCGGACGGAAAAGCAAACTTACACCAGGGAGCTGTTGGCGTTGGAATTGATATTGCAACCGGTCAGGCGGTACGAGCGGTGCAGTTCGGACAACCTGTGACACATCATCCGGATACCGGTCGAGCATTAATTGAGCTGGAAGTACCTCACTGGCAACGCCTGCTTGAACTTGCTGCACAAGCATGGGAAATGACTGGCTTAGGCTATATCGGAACCGACATGGTGCTGGATAAAAATAAAGGCCCGATGGTACTGGAACTCAATGCTCGCCCCGGTCTTGCCATCCAGATCGCCAATGGGGCGGGTTTGTTACCCAGACTCAGACATATTGAACATATGGGTTCACCTGAATTACCGTTAACGCCCCAAGAGCGTGTTGAATATGCCATGTATCATTTTGCAGCAACATCACAGCATTTAACACAATAACCCCGGAACACCACCGCCCCCCAATCCTATTCCTATCTGCACAGGCAACTCACCAGAGATAGTATCAGGGGGGCATACTACGACTATCTCCCAAGGTTGCTGATCTTTTCACCTCGTTTTGTCATGATTCTTACATTCGATTGCTAGTCTGAATTTATGTCGTTATCCATGATGGAGCTAAGTGGCAGACTATGAATATGAAAAAGAAAATATCCGTGATCGTTCCTTGTTTCAATGAAAGTGAAGTGATTGATTTTACGGTCAAAGAGCTAATTTCCGTCACGAATGCAATTCCCGGCTACCGTTTTGAGTTAATTTTTGTCAATGATGGTAGTTCGGATGACACTGAACAACAGCTACTGGCACACAGCCGTCGACATCATCAGGTTATCGTGCTCTCTCTTTCCCGGAATTTTGGTCATCAGCAAGCCGTAACGGCCGGACTGGATGCCAGCACCGGGGATGCCGTGGTATTGATTGATGCCGATTTGCAGGATCCACCGAAGCTCATTGAGCAAATGATCGCCAAATGGGAAGATGGTTATGATGTGGTCTATGGTACACGGGATCATCGAGAAGGAGAATCAGCTTTTAAACTTGCTTCAGCCAAACTGTTCTACCGGATGCTCAACCGCTTATCAGAAGTCCCAATCCCATTAGATACCGGAGATTTTCGGCTGATGGACAGACAAGTGGTTGATCAACTGACTGCCATGCCGGAAAAAGCGCGCTTTATTCGCGGTATGGTAAGCTGGATAGGCTTCAACCAAACTTCAATTCTTTATGAACGTTCACCTCGCTTTGCCGGAGAATCTAAATATCCTCTGAGTAAAATGCTTAAATTCGCATTAGATGGCATCCTGTCGTTTTCCGTAAAACCACTGAAATTATCCATCATGATGGGATTCCTGTGTTCCGGTGTTGCCTTTGCGATGCTTATGTACTCGATTTATGTTCGTCTGATGACCGACCACTGGGTTTCCGGCTGGACTTCGCTATTCGTCGCTATTTTGTTTGTTGGTGGCGTACAGTTGATCTCAATTGGCATACTCGGTGAATATATCGCCCGGATCTACAATGAATCGAAAGGTCGTCCGCTTTATATTCTGAAAAAAGGAAGAGCGCTTGAATCTACCAAGAAACATTCCGTGGCCAGATAACCGAATTCGTCCCGAACTCAAACAAACCCTCCGTTTTGCGCTGGTGGGTATGATCAATACCGGGACGAGCTATATTCTATTCGTCATTCTGTATCAGCTTCTCGGTTATTATCTCGTGGCATCCATCCTGTCTTATATGATCGGGATGCTGATCAGTTTTATCCTCAACCGAGGCTTTGTCTTCAAAAGCTCCACCCGGCGCGGTCAGTTGCTGCCGTTTTGTCTGGTCAATCTATCGTCACTCGCCTGTAGTAGCGGCGTGTTGTATCTGTTGGTCGAACATCTCGCGATGTTCGTTTATTTTGCACAGGTTATCGCTATCGGTGTTTCGATGACCATCAACTATCTGGGTTATCGCACCGTGTTTTCTTCTCGGAGGACAAATGATCAATAATCATGTTTCATCCCCCTCGATGCTATACAATCCATTCGATACCGTTTCCCTGCTCAAATGGGGTATTCTGGCGTTTACTCTGATATGGACACTATTCAATTTACACGAATCCATGTTGGAAAATGTGGCACATGATGCTTTACCTTATATGGACGATTATGTGTCTAAATTTGTCTCTGAAGGGCGCTGGGTTAATTTTGCTTTATTCGACCTATTGCGGCTGACTCCTGCTGTTGTCGCCGGCACCCTATGCAATGTATTTATCTTTATTTTTGGTTATCAGGTGGCGATGGGCGTAAGAAAAGATCGCTGGCTGGCTTGCTGCTTCGCACTACTGGTGATCAATGTTCCTTATTTTACCATGTTGTTCAAATGGCCGATGACATTGATTCCCGGTACATTGATGCTGGCATTGTTCAGTTGCATGAAAGATCGCTATTCACGCCCGGTGATCTTACTCACGTCCGGTATCCTATTGTTTGCGACCTACCCTGCATTCTATTTTCTGATGCCTTTGCTCTTTATCCGCCAGTTGAACGAAGAAAATTTCCGGAACCTGCTGCAATTTCTCTGTTTCTGGATTGCCGGTTATGTGCTCGGATATGCCGTCGCGAATTTGAGTGTTTACGCTTATACCCTGATCCAGAACGGAACGGGTCAGTTTATTGAATTTGTCTCATGGCGGAAATCAACCCCATCGACGGATATCAGTGGGATTATTGCCAATATCGCCAAGAGTGCGGGGAACTTTGAACGCAATGCCCGCTATCTGGCAGAATTAAGTCCTCTGTTCTATATCCCGGTTGCAGTGACGCTCGGCTGGGCATTAAAAAATCATCTGAAATACACCCTCGTCGCATTGCTGGTAGTCTTCTCCATTTACGCCAGTGTCATTCCGCTGGGCGTGAAAGTACCGCTACGCTCTGGTATCACCCTTCCATTGGGAATGGCGATGCTGGTGTTGTTAGCTCCCCGGTTCTGGTGGCGCGCCCTGCTGTTGGTGACCCTGTTTATCCCGTTTGCGTGGCAGATGCATCAATATAACTATGGCTACAACGAGAAACGCATTCTCTTTGCGGAAATGATAACCGAGCATGATTCCCACGATTATCTGCAACAACCGCAGCAGTTCAAACAAATTATTATCAGTGTGGATGAAACCAAGACCAGTGCTTATTTCTACAAACTCACCGGTTCCGATGCATTTAAGAATCTCTCTAACCTGAGACTGCACTATATCAAGCCTTATCTGTATCAATATGGCTGGCATGATAGCGACATCGTTGTCAAAGATGTTCCGAGGGCACAGGTTCGCGGGGAGGCTACCGTGGAAAAACAAGCTGATAAACTCTTCGTCTCTATTGATTAAATGAGTATCCTCCTCCACCCGGACATAAGGGCGGTATTCACCGCCCAACTCTTGTGAACAACTGAATAATACATAACAAAAAACCACCTGTTTTTCAGGTGGTTTTTTTATGATTCAACCGG
Source organism: Vibrio rubrogenes (assembly GCF_059641415.1). Classification (NCBI taxonomy): domain Bacteria; kingdom Pseudomonadati; phylum Pseudomonadota; class Gammaproteobacteria; order Vibrionales; family Vibrionaceae; genus Vibrio; species Vibrio rubrogenes. The sequence goes on along the minus strand of NZ_JCARSY010000005.1, from coordinate 124,353 downwards.
CAATCAATCCGGCTAACCTTAGGAAGCTTCCGCCGTCAGGTCTTCGGATTCAGACGTTTGATTGTGGCCGAACCCCCGCAGACCAACCACATGAACGTGTTCATGATTTTTGTGAATCTTACGCACTAATTTATAGGTGGTACCTTTTTCCGGGCTGATATTTTCCGGTGCTGCGATCAACAATTGCATATCTAATCGATCACACAACTCAAATAGTGTTGAAATCGACTTGGCATCGAGACGTGCTGCTTCATCGAGGAACAAAAGACGACACGGAACGATATCTTTACTGCGCAGACGACGAGATTCTTCCTCCCAGCTCTGCACGACCATCAACAGAATCGACTGGCCGGTCCCGATCGCTTCCCCGGTCGAGAGCGCACCAGATTCGGCCTGTAACCATCCATCGGCACCCCGGTTGACTTCAACATTCAGTTCCAGATAATTCCGGTAGTCGAGTAATTCTTCCCCTAATACCTGAGGTGAACGCTGTCCCATATCAATATGTGGATTGACCCGCTGGAATAGTTTCGCCATTGATTCAGAGAAGGTATAGCGCGGGCTGTTGAACAAGTCTTGATGCTGTGCCTGTTGTTCTGACAAGCCGGTCAGTAACATTTCATGACTTTCACGCACTTTGACATTCAAACGAACCCCACTCACCTGACCAAAATGAATATTGGACAAACCTTGGTTGAGCATCCGGATTCGGTTCTGCTCGCGCTGAATGGTCTTGAGAATAATACTCGCGACCGACTCAGAACTGATTGCCAAACGTGATTCTCGCTGGGTCAGCTCTTCCGTCAAGCGGGCAAGCTCAACTTCCATTTCTTCAATTGCTTCAACCGGATCATCGGTACGAATGATATCCTGACGAATCCGTTCACGTAGATGCTGATACACTTCAATATAAAACAGGACTTTACGCTCCGGTCTGGCATTATCCTCAGACTGACGTAAAGCGTCCCTCAGCGTATCATTATCGGCAACGGCCAGCCGTAGAGAGCCTAATGCCTTATCTGACATCGAACGAAGCTCTCCTGCCGACAGGTAGGCCAGCTCGCGTTTATGTAAACGTCGCTCAACATCATGCGCTCGAGCTAATCTCAATACCGAGCACCATCCGGCTTTGGCGTTGACGATAAACGTTCTGAGATCACGATACTCTTTCTCAACCTTCTTCAGTTGCCGGCTCAACGCGGTCATCTCCATTTCAGTCGATGTCCGGGTTCTCTCCAGCTCACTCTGCCGTTGCCGGGAAACATGCAAACGCTCGTACAGCTCATTTTTACGGTGTTCTGCGCGTTCCAAAGCACTCGTATCGGTATGCACGCCCAACTCTTGTAACTCTTGCTCAAACTCCTGCACGGTTTCGAGTTTTGACTGATGTGCACTCTTGAGAGATGCCAGAACTTGGTGATACTGACTGGCCTGCCCCTGACGCGACTTCAAGACTTCTCTGGCTTCACCGCGCTGTGATTCCGCAAGCTGTAATTTCTCTTTCAACTGCTCACTCAATACATCACTCTGGTTGACTAACGCCACCGCATCGGAATAACGCAAATGATGACGGCGCTCGATCAAATCCGAAATGGCAAAAATCTGGGTTTTCACTTGCTGCAACTGTTGGTCAGCGTCGTGATACTCACTTTCCAGCGCGTCAAACTGTTCCGGATCGTTTTCGAGAGCATTGATACAGCGACTCAATTGTTCGATTGCCGGACCATGTTGCGTTAAAAACCGTTTGGCCTCATCCAGCTCCGCAAGGCTGTCTTCAATCTCACTGGCTTGATCCTGCAATGTATCATCGGCCAACAGATGAACAAAAGGCGCAACCTTCTCAAGCAGAGATAACGCGTTTTTACTCTGTTGTTGCCGGGTTTGTAGCTGCTGTTCCTGATGGCTCAGTTCAGTCAGTGAGCGACCAAACTGATTCAACTGCTCACGACACGTCTGCAGTGCCTGTTCCGGATCCGCTTCAAACGCTGTCGTCATATGAGACGCCACAAACATCTGATATGCCTGATACAGACGTTGCAGCTTTTGCGCATCAAATGAAGCTTTGGCATACAACTCAACAATATCGTCTCGCTGCGCCCTCAGTTGCTCCAGTCGCTGCTCTCTTGCTGCCCGGCCGAATAAAGGAATCTCCGGGAAACGAGAGTAGCGGATCTGACGATCATTCAGACGGACACACACCGCACCTTCAAGTTCATCGGCATCAAACGAACTGTCATCAAACGCATCAACATCGCCTTCAATGATATAGACATCTTCCGGACAATCATCCAACTCCGCCAAGCGCGCCTGAATTTCTGACAAATCAGAGACAACAATGGCATGTCTGGCCGGCCCGTACATCGCACTGAAATAAGGGGCGTCTTCCAGCGTAATATCATCATAAATTTCAGATAACAGCATGCCGCCTAATGTATCAGCCAGCGATTTTAACCGTGCATCATTGGCTCCGCCGGGAGAAGCCAGACGTTCAATGTCTTGATCAAGATTGTGACGCTGTAATGCTAATTTTTCTTTCTCTGATGTCTGCTGTTTTTCCCGTTCCAGCGTGTGCTGCATATGAGAAAACACAGCTTGTGAGTTTTCCAGCGCTTCACCGCTCTGTTCACGCAGATCATCCAATGCATTACGCGCGACAATCCACTGTGGGGCAATCTTCTCTAATCGCTGAATTTGCGCCCGAACATCTTCCTGATTCCGGCGCAAATCACTACGTGATTCTCGAAGTGCAATCAGTTCTTCTTCGACAACATCCAGGACTTCTTGATGTTTCTCACGCGCTTCATTGATCGTCGATTCATCATCAAGCGTTTCCTGATGTTCCTGATGGTAGGCATCGGCCAGTGCCGCAATATTATTCTGGCGCTCCAACTGACGGGAAACTTCACTCTGACGGGTGTACCACTGTTTTTCCTGCGCAATCAGTTGTTTGCATTGTCGTGATTTCTCAATCAGGGTTACACCGTGTTCATAGGCGGTATGACGCGCCACATCACCGAGCACAGATTGGACTAACTGAAATGCCTGTTCAAACTGAGTGGCGACAGCGGCTGACATATCCAGACGATGTTTCAGTTGCAAAACTCGCTCGGTCATCTCGTGCTGTGATTGATTCAAGGTCTGAATTTTCTGCGATGCATTTTCAGCCGTGAGACTGTCATCATCCAGCGCAGCTTTCGCTTTTTCGAGAGCCTGAACGGCTTGCTGGTATTGAAGAGCTCGGGTTTGCTGCACATCCAGTGCTTGCTGATAATCGGCCAGTTGCGACTTCAGACTATCGACTTCATCTTCTAGAATCGTGGCATGCTGCTCAGCTTCATACGTCTGTTCCTGAGCCTCTTCAACCACCATCAGTTGTTCTTCCAGCCGCTCATTCAGCTCTTCCAGATCTTCCCGATAGCGCTCGATTTTTTCTTTCTGACGTAATGCGTTATGCACCAGTTGTAGGTAATCAGATGCACTCTGGTGATCTTGCTCCAGTGCGGATTCCTGCTCCGTCAGTTCATCGAGTTCATCTTTAACGCGAGTCAGCAGCTCGCTTTGCGTCACTAAGGTTTGCTGAGCCCCAAACAGTGTCTGGCGGAATGACAGTGCCTGTTCGACTTTGCTGCGCCGCTCATTGGCATGACGCATGTAATCAGACGCAACATAGTTGGTCGATTCGGTAATCAGATGTTTGAACAGATCCCGATCCGCTTGCGTGGTTTTAATCGCTTCAAGCGTCATCCGGTTTTCACGCAGTGCTGCTTCCATATCCTGAAACGCTTTTTTCACCCCGCCATTCTGCGGCAACAGATAATCCCGCAGCGAACGCGTTATCGCACTGGAAATACCGCCGTACAAAGAGGCTTCAATCAAACGATAAAATTTGGAGCGGTCACTACTCGAACGCATTTTTTTCGGTATGACCCCAAATTCAAACATCTGGGTATGGTAATCCACCACTGAGCTAAATGTTTTGAACTGCGTCCCTTCCAAGCCTGCAACAGCATCTTTGACTTCATTGACGGTCCGAACCCGTGCCTGTTGATCTGAAAGAGTTTCAATCAAAATATCAGTGGGGCGAACATGGCTGGGCAGACCCTGAACCAGAAACGGCTTAATATCGACTTTTTTATCCCGACCGGCAACCTGTTGTAGCCGGACAGCGAACAACACTCTCTGCTTACGGGAGTTGACAACGTCTAACGCTGCATAACAAGTACCGGGTTGAAGTTTGCCGTGTAACCCCTTATCTCTCGACGACTGGGAACTGCCCGCTTCGGTGGTATTACGAAAATGCAGCAGACTTTGATCAGGGATCAGCGCGGTAATGAAGGCCGCCATCGTGGTTGATTTCCCTGCACCATTCCCACCGGAAAGTGTGGTGACCAAATTATCAATATCAAACGTACGGGCAAAAAAACCGTTCCAGTTGATCATGGTCAGCGATTGATATTTACCTCTTTCAATCATGCTTCACCTTCAAATCCTGTTAATGCTCCTGATGAGATTTCTGCTGTCTCCTCATCGGTATCTTCCACCACTTCATGACTATCCCGGCTAGGGACAACCGCTTCACCATCACGAATCAATCTCAATTGCGCTTCTTGCATGTCATCACCGACACGGACATCTGCACCAAAGCGGAACACTGCTTCGGTAATCCGAAACTTTTCACTCTCTCCCAGAACGACTAGCATTCCCATTCGGCGCAGTCTTCGTAACGACGTCCTGACTTTTTCAAACAGCTTTTCCCGATCCAGATCCGACCCGCCGGCCCGGAAAGTCACCAAGCGCATCAACTTTTTCTCATCGACCAGCGTAAGCAACTCTTCATATAATTCCTGATGGGTAAAAATCCCTTCATGGGCCAGTCTCTCAGGGCTGAGATACAAAAAGCAAAGCACCTTGCCAACCAACATGTCGAGTTCAGATAACACGCTCCGATTGAGCAATGATGTGGAACGCGGCCTTAAATAAAAGAAACCTTCAGGGGCCCGAACCAGCTCGGTATTATAACGCTGATAGAACTGGGCCAGCTCAGGCTCAAAATCGGACAAAAATGTGTGATTATCCATATCTTCACCGGAAACATGCCTGCCGGCACGTAATAAACTATCCAATGCCGGAAATAGCGGATTGGAAAGTGCTTTGACCAGTTTCTCTGGCATATATTCATTCATATCTGTCGATGACATTTGCTTGTACCTTTGCACCAAATTCATTGATTGCCTGCCAATCTGGCTGAATCGCCTGATAATCAGACGCTGAATATCCCAGCCGAACTGCCTGATCGACCACAATTCTGGCTAAATCAAAATGATGCGTTCTTGGATGTTCTGTGAGGTAATTCTTTAAAATGATGCCAAGATCAATCGGTGTACCTTGATCTTTATGCACGGTGAGCATTTCACCAATCTGTTCTGCCAACACATCGTTGACCTGTTGAAATTCTTCATATTCAACATCTTCGGGAACCTGCCCTGTGACTTCATCGTCCCGGAGAACCAAGGCTTCATCCCGCATGTCCATAAAGCGCTCCGCATCGGCAAAGGTCAGGAACCAAGGTGCCGCGAAGTAGTCATTCATTGATTGACGCAAACGCTGACTAAACGCACGGTTTTGGTCCATGTCAATTGCGGTTCGGATAAATTTATGGACATGACGGTCATAACCGATCCATAAGTCAATGGCCTGTTGGCCCCAACTAATAATTCGGTCTAGTTTAATTTGTAGCTGAAATAATATTTCCTCAATAAAATCCAGCTCGGATTCACCATAAACACATTCCTGAATATCAAGAATCTGCGTCTGCATTTCATCACCGGCAGCCTGAAGCGTGTCTTGTAACTCTTTCAACGTTGATGATGTCTCTGACAAGAGTGATTCACAGTTCTGAATCGCATCACGCCAGTCTTTGTTCAACAACTGGGCAATCTGTTCTTTAATTTCTTGTTGCTGCTCATCCATTACCCGCTGGTTGAGATCGATTTGATCAAAAATCTCACCCACGGAATATTTCAAAACCCCATAAACATTCTTTTGCCAGTGAGATACAGTGCCACCTTTTTCAGCAGCATCTTTGGCCTTGGCCATTTCATCAGCAACAATCGACAATTGAATCGATAGTTTCAGTTTAGAAAATTCACGATGACGCAGATAATAATCAGTGATGCCAATCGCCAATGGTGATAACCGATAGATACTCGCACCATCGGTCACTTCACTGGTAAAACGCCGGATAAGCCGTTGGTGAACCAAATCATTGATCGCGTTATTGGCCCGAAAAGCGGACGCTTCCCCGGTCTCATCAAAGAATCGAGTAACGATTGCAAATGCATCATGTAATTCCCCTTCACCGAGTTCGTCATCAAATCGATCCCGACTCAATACGGCAATCGCAATCAAAAAAGCGAGCCGCTCAGTATCCAGGTTGAGAGACAAGTCATGCTGCCTGACCCATCCAACCAATTCATCGATTGGTTGTACTTCGGCTTGTTGCGCCAATTCGTCTATCATTGTTTCCATCATTTTTACTTTTTTCTGGCCCATACATGAATATAACGGCCCAGAGATAAATAGGGCTCTTGCCGACATAATTGCCTTTCAAGCGCCAGTACATCTTCTTCACTGTATTCCCCCATATTCTGGCGATTACCAATGTAATCACTGAATGAACGAATACCGCTTTTACCCTCAATACTGAATCCACAAGCTTCTATCCATTGATAGACCGCCTCTGGATTCAGGCCTTTTTGCGGCTGCAACTTAAATCGTTTGCGATATGGCATACCATCCAACACATGGGGAATATTTCCGCATATGACATTTTTCAGCACCAATCCGTGATGATTGTAAAACATGATAGACGCAACGCCACCGCTCCGGACCTGAGCCAGTAATTTTTCCAGCGCATCCTTCGGGTCAGCCAACCACTCCATCACGGCATGAAACATCAATAAGTCAACCGGATCGGCGATATATTGTTGCATATCCTGCACTGCCGCATGGACAAAGCGATACTGCGCAAGCAGACCATTTTTTTCAATATCGGTCTGCGCCAACTGCAACATTTCAGAAGAAAGATCACATAACGTCACCTGATGTCCCTGCATCGCGAGCCGTTGCGATAGCTGTGCCAACCCGCCACCGGCATCCAGCACCGAAAGTGGGAACTGTTCCGGAGAAAATGATGTTAAAATAGTTTGAATATCTTCCCACACAATGATCTGACGGATCATACCTTTGTCAGAGCCATATATATTTTTTGCAAATTTGTGGGCAATATCGTCGAAATTGCGATCTTCAGTCACAGTAGCTTGAGTTATGATAACGAATCGTGCTGCTATTCTGTCATAGGAATGGCAGGAATAAAGAGGATTATTCGTTTTTAATCTCAATTGCTGTTTTTTCGGACTATTTCTTATATGTTTGAGCTTAAAAAAATCATATCTGCATTAATGATGCCCCTTCCCGCCCTGCTCATCATCGGTTTTATCGGCTTGATGATGATTATGTTTTCAACCAAAAGGAAAACCGGTTGCCTGATTGTTCTGTTCTCTTACACATTGCTGTTTCTGGCATCATTTCAACCTGTTTCTGATCGCCTTCTCGCACCACTGGAACGCAAGTATTCGGCCTTTTTACCCGTTGAAGGTAGCATCGACTACATCATGGTTCTCGGCAGTGGTCATGTCGTCGATGATCAGCTCCCACCGACATCTCAGCTTAGTCGCTCAGCACTGATGCGACTCACAGAAGGTATCCGGATTATGCGGATGTACCCGGGGGCTCGCCTGATTCTTTCCGGATATGCCGGCGGTACCCTATTCAGTCATGCCCGAATGTTGGCAAGAGTTGCCTTATCACTCGGTGTGGCAAAATCAGATATCGTGCTACTGGAAAGTGCGAAAGATACTTGGGAAGAAGCCCAGTTAGCCGCAAGTTTTGTCGGACCGAGAAAATTAGTACTCGTCACATCTGCCAGTCATATGGATCGCGCATTGCATGAATTTCAATCTGCCGGACTCAATCCAATCCCGGCACCGACCAACTACCTGTCTTATAAAAATATAGCGCAACCGTGGATAAAATATGCCCCTAAAGCGATTTATCTTGAGCAGACGGAGAAATATTGGCATGAAACATTGGGAAAATTTTGGCACTATTTGAAAAACTGGGTCGCCAATCAGGAAGCGACCGTCTCTGAACCGGTGAAACAAGAGCTGTAATATGATGCTATCTCCCTATGTTAGTCCGATTCAGGCTCGGAACAAACAGCCGAGTTCCTCATTTTGATTGCTATTACGGAACCGGCAGTCTAGAATTCGCGGTTAAAGCATATTCTATACCAGACAAAAACCGCTAAATTTAGCGGTTTTTGTCCTTATTGCCGGATAACCTCGCAATGTAATTTCAGTACGGGTTATCCGATTATATCAGTAGATAAAATCTTCATAACTCAACTTTCAATTGTAATTTGCTCCGGATTGCTGGATCTTCAGCATAAGCGACAGGACAATACCTATGGCTACGATAAAAGACGTTGCCCGCTTGGCGGGAGTTTCAACAACAACTGTTTCACATGTAATTAATAAAACTCGATTTGTGGCAGAAACGACTCAGGAAAAAGTCATGGAAGCCGTGAAGACACTGAACTATGCACCAAGTGCCGTAGCCCGGAGTCTGAAATGCAACTCAACGCGTACAATCGGGATGTTAGTGACGCAGTCTACCAACCCCTTTTTCTCTGAAGTGATTGACGGTGTTGAAAGCTATTGTTACCGACAAGGCTACACGCTCATCTTGTGTAATACCGGTGGTTTATATGAAAAACAACGTGACTATATCCGGATGCTGGCTGAGAAACGGGTCGATGGGATGTTAGTCATGTGCTCCGATCTGACCGCCGAACTTTTAGAAATGCTGGAAGCGTATAATGATATTCCCAAAGTCATTATGGACTGGGGCCCAGAAAGCTCTCAAGCTGACAAAATTATCGATAATTCAGAAGAAGGCGGCTATCTTGCAACTAAATATCTGCTTGATAAAGGTCACCGCAAGATCGCTTGTTTGAGTGGACAGTTGTCAAAAGCAGCTTGTCTGGAGCGGATTCAGGGCTTCCGCAGAGCGATGGCTGAAGTGGGTTTGACGCCCAATGAAGACTGGATTCTGGAAGGCAACTTTGAGTGTGATACTGCGGTTTTGGCGGCTGATAAAATTATTGCGATGGATGAACAACCCACTGCGGTTTTTTGCTTCAATGACACGATGGCTTTGGGACTGATGAGCCGTTTACAACAAAGAGGCATCAAGGTTCCTGAAGATATCTCGGTAATCGGTTACGACAATATTGAGATCTCTGAATATTTTTCTCCGCCACTGACAACCATTCACCAACCGAAACGTCGGGTCGGAAAAAATGCTTTTGAAATCTTATTGGAACGGATCAAAAGTAAAGAACATGAGCGCCGTACGTTTGAAATGCATCCTGAAATTGTGGAACGCAATACCGTTAAAGATTTAAACAAAAATTAACACCTGATTGACATTTTGTTGGAGGGAGGTCATTCCTCCAACCACTTTCTTTCTATTGATAACCTTTATTAATTGGACTAGAATCACACATTGTGGAGTGATTATTAGGATAGTTACTTCATAATTCCGTACTGGAAAAGTGTCACGCACAGGGCAAACCATCTGAAAAGATGGGACGCAAAGCCTCCGGCCTAAACCATGAAGATGATAGGTAGCGGGGTTACCGATGGCAAAAATGCATTTCATGTTCGTCAATCATTTGACGTTTTGTTAACATACTTCCTGCATTCTTTTGCTAAATTCTCGGACCTGACTTTGGTGGCGTATTCATTTAAAAATACACCGAGACGTAAAGCATGGATAAACCAATTCTTAGAGATTCAATGCGGCTTTTTGAACAACTGGGCCGTGTCAAATCACGCTCAATGTTCGGCGGGTTTGGTATTTTCGTAAACGACATAATGTTTGCACTTGTCGTTCAAGACAAACTACATATACGAGCAGACAGTCACTCACTGGAAACGTTTAAAGCAAAAGGTTTTGAACCTTATGTGTATACAAAGCGCGGTTTTCCTGTTGTGACTAAGTATTTTGCACTTCCCGCTGACTATTGGGATGATGTCAATACGATTCTTAATATCGCCAAACAAGCCTATTTGAATGCAAAAGATGAAAAAACGACTCATGTAGAGACAAAACCGCAACGATTGAAAGATCTACCGAATCTTCGCCTGGCAACCGAACGGATGCTACGCAAAGCAGGTATTCATTCCGTTGAAGAACTTCATCAGAGAGGTTCTCTCAGTGCATATAAAGCGATTTTGAACTCTCATCCTTCTACACAACCACCGCTAGAGCTCTTATGGGCATTAGAAGGTGCGATTGAAGGAAAGCACTGGTCAGTGATTTCTCAGGCAAGACGCGATGAGCTGGCTCGGCAAATTTAATTTGTTGAACAAGCTTCCCCCTATCGTATACATGCCCCAAAGTATACACTCCCATTTGGTCATTGAGCCTGAACAACAAAGCACCGTTAACGGTGCTTTGTTGTTTTTTATCATTTGTTGTTTCTCAAGAGAATGAGATTCAATGCATACGTTTAGTAGCCCATCAACGCGGCTTCATACATCCGAACATACTGCTGAGCAGAATCTTCCCAACGGAAATCTTGCTGCATCGCACGCAACTGTATATTTAGCTTTTTCTCTGGATGCTGTAAGTAGAACAGTAATGCACGTTGCATACAGATGAGTAATGCTTCCGGAGTCGGTTCCATAAAACTGAACCCCGTCGCTTTATCCGGGAAATGGTCATAGTCAAAAACCGTGTCTTTCAGGCCGCCTACCTCTCGAACGATCGGTAACGTGCCATAAGCCATGCTATAGATCTGATTTAATCCACACGCTTCAAACTCAGATGGCATCAGAAAGAAATCCGCAGCAGCTTCAACCAAATGAGCAAAACGGTTACTGTAAGCATCAACAAACGCAAATTTCTGTGATGACGTCGCAGAGATCTGGTGTAGACGATTCGCAATCTCCGGCTCCCCAGTCCCGACAATCACCAGTTGTACGTCATTGCGCAGAAACTGTTCCAGAATCGGTAGTAGATAGTGGAACCCTTTTTGATAGGTCAAACGACAGACCATCCCAAACACGGGGACATCCCGGATTGGCAATAACAACTCTTCCTGTAGCTGACGTTTGCAGGTTGCTTTCCCTTCTTTTAACGAATCAGGCTCGTTGGTGTAATTGCGTGGAATATAACTGTCAATGCGCGGATTCCACTCCGAATAGTCACAGCCATTAATAATACCGAACAGATCTCTTTCACGGCGGACAAAATCATCGACTAATCCGTGAGCACCAAGTGGTGTCAATAACTCCGCAGCATAGTGAGGACTAACGGCATTGATCTTATCTGCATACGCAATGCCGACTCTGAGCATACTCACATAACCGTGACCATACTGTAGGGATGTCATACCGCTTAAATGCAATTCAGGGATAATCTCTAATTCATCATAAGAAAATACCCCCTTAAACAGGGCATTATGGATCGTCAATATGCTCTTCATCCGCTGAAAATAGGGATCGTTGGCATAACGTGTTTTTAATAGAAAAGGGACAAATCCGGTATGCCAGTCATTGGTATGAATGATATCGGGCTGAATCCCCAATTTGGGCAAAACATCCAGTGCCGCGGCAGAAAAGAATCCAAAGCGTTCCCCATTATCGGCATAGGCCCGATTATGTTCAGAATACAGCTCTGGCCGATCAAAATATTTATCACAGTCAATCAAGTAAATTTCAACACCGTCCCGGTCAAACTTACGAACTTGATACGCTGTATGGGGCCAATGAGACAGTTCAGTCTCCAAAATCACAGCTGTGTCAGCTTTATCCGGCACGAGACGATAACCCGGCAACACAATTCTTACACGATGCCCCATGCCACTCAAAACCGTCGGAAGCGCTTTTGCAACGTCAGCCAAGCCACCACTTTTTACAATCCCTTCAACTTCTGAAACGGTAAACCATACATCGATTTGTTCCATGTTAGAATCCAACTTTCATTCCTTTTGCAATCACGACAATTCCCCCTTCAGAGACATAGAACCGTTTCCTATCCAATTCTAAGTCTTCACCAATCACGGTGCCGGGTGCAATTTCAACATGCTTATCAATAATAGTCCGCTTTATCGTACAACCGGCACCAATCTTTCCATCACCTAAAATAACAGATTCACTGATATGAGAACCAGCAGCAATATTACTCCGATAACCAAGAATTGATTTAAAAATTGTCGCCCCTTGAATATAACTACCGCCCGACACCAGACTATCCGTAATCTTGACGCGGCGATCATCGGCATCCACAAACGTTGCCGGAGGTAATGGTGGATAATAGGTATGCAGTGGCCAACTTCGATTGTACAGTGAAAACAAGGGATCATTATTCAGCAAATCCATGTTGGCGGCCCAATAAGAATCGATAGTTCCGACATCTCGCCAATAGGTGGCTTTTCTTTCACCTTTGATTTTATTGGTCGAAAAGTCGTAAACGTAAACATGCCCTTCAGGAAAAAGTTTCGGAATAATATCTTTCCCAAAGTCATGACTGGAATGCTCGTTGACTGCATCTTTTTTCAATTCATCACAAAGAACGTCCGCATCAAAAATATAGTTTCCCATCGAAATTAACGCCCACTCCGGTTCTCCGGGAATTGGCTTAGGCTTGTCCGGTTTTTCTTCAAAGCCGATCATCTTTCCATTACTGTCCACTTCAATCACACCAAACTGAGATGCTTCCTTGATTGGCATTCGTAATGCAGAGACGGTCAGATGGGCTTCTGTTTGTTTATGAAAATCCAGCATCTGACGAACATCCATTTTATAGATATGATCAGAGCCGAAGATACAAACATAATCAGGTGAGGCAAGTTCAATGAAACGAACATTTTGATAAATGGCATCAGCGGTTCCTTCATACCAACGTTTTCCATCTCTCATCTGAGCAGGGATAACATCAATGAATCGATCCGTAATACCAGACACATTCCAACCTTTTTTCAGGTGGACATAGAGTGATTGAGACTTAAATTGGGTCAATACGTAAATACGCATTAAATCCGCATTGACAAAGTTGTTCAGAGCAAAATCAATCAACCGATAGCTTCCTCCAAACGGAACTGCGGGTTTACTTCTGCCTTCAGTTAAAGGTCTCAGCCGAGATCCTTCACCACCAGCTAAGATCATACTCAATACACCAGCCATGATTGAAACTCCATATTACCTTTTATAATCTGCTGCGACCTAGTGCCATAGGCCGATACTTACTTTTTTATGTCACAAAAAATTAATGCAACGCGTTGTTTATAACTTATCGGGATTATCACAGAATACAAAATTCAAACACCAAACTAGTGAAGCACCTATCGGTTAGCGTCTCGAACTCCCAATCTAGTTCACAGAAAGCAAAAAAAGTAAGAATATTATGAGCATCATGCTACAGCGCAGACCAAGGGATTATATGAAATCATCACCAAGCCTCCCTACCGATCTCGATACTGCCGGAACATCCCAAATAATATAACAATACAAATAAATGAGTGATGATATAAAAAAGGCAGCGATTTGCTGCCTTAGTTCATTATGATTTTACTTTTTTCTCTTATCTGTGACTTCCCACTGACCATCGACATACAGAACGGTCCAGCCGGTGGGTTTACCGTCAATTTCCGTACGCACATAATGCTCTTTCGATTTACGGCTAAACCGAATGACTGCAGGGACACCATCGGGGTCATGGCTTGGCGCTGAAGCAAGATATTTAAACTTATCAGGAATTCGCTCTTCAAAACGCGCAAATTCTTCAACTAACGGTGCCCGGGTTTCTCTCGATTTCGGGAAGTTACTGGCGGCCATAAACAGTCCGGATGCACCATCACGCAAGACAAAATAAGCATCCGATTTTTCACATGGTAACTCAGGGAAATGCACCGGTTCTTCCTTCGGTGGAGCTATCTCACCATTTTTCAGAATTTTCCGGGTATTTTTACATGACTCATTGGTGCATCCCATGTATTTGCCGAAACGACCGTTTTTCAGCACCATATCTGCGCCACATTTGTCACATTCAACAACGGGCCCGTCGTATCCTTTAACCTTAAATTCACCATGCTCAACAATATAACCGTCACAATTCGGATTGTTACCACAGACATGTAATTTCCGCTTATCATCAATCAGATAAGCATCCATTGCTGTTTCACAAATAGGACAACGCTTCTTTGCCCGCAGGGCAGCAGTCTCAACATCCTCTTCAAGGACATTAATGATCCCATCCTCATCACCCAGATTAATCGTCGTCTTACAACGCTCTTTCGGTGGTAAAGCATATCCAGAGCATCCGAGGAACACACCTGTAGAGGCCGTGCGAATACCCATCGGCCGAGAGCATGTCGGGCACTCGATATCCGTCAGAACAATATGATTCGGTTTCATACCGCCTTCTTCTTCCTGCTTCTCGGCTTGTTCCAGAGAAACAGAAAAATCGCTGAAGAAGTTATCAAGGACACCTTTCCATTTCACCTGCCCTTCAGCAATCTGGTCCAGCTTCTCTTCCATTCGGGCAGTGAAATCATAGTTCATCAGATCATTGAAACTATCATCTAAACGATCCGTGACAATCTCACCCATTTTTTCAGCGTAGAAACGTCGTTGTTCAATTTTTGCATAGCCGCGATCTTGGATAGTGGAGATAATCGACGCATAAGTCGATGGACGACCGATCCCTCGTTTCTCAAGCTCTTTCACCAGTGCGGCTTCGGTATATCTTGCCGGTGGCTTGGTAAAGTGTTGCTTCGGATCCAATGCATCTAAAGAGAGCTTTTCACCGATTTGCACACCCGGCAGAATTTGATCTTCATTCTTACCCAGAGGTCTCTGAACACGAGTCCAACCATCAAACTTCAGAATACGCCCTTTGGCTTTTAGGGTATATTCGGCAGCTTTTACACTAACCGTGGTTGAATCATAGCGAACAGGCGTCATCTGACAAGAAACAAACTGATTCCAGATTAATGTGTATAGTTTATGGGCATCTGCATCCATCCCTTCCAGCGCATCAGCCAAAACGTTGACATCCGAAGGACGAATTGCTTCATGGGCCTCTTGTGCCCCCGCTTTACTGCCATACACATTGGGACTGTCGGGTAAATATGCTTTCCCGAAATTGGTTTGCACATAATCTCGCACAGCATCGACCGCTTCGGTACTCAAATTGGTCGAATCAGTCCGCATATAAGTGATATAACCCGCTTCATACAAACGTTGCGCGAGCATCATGGTTTTCTTCACACCATATCCCAAGCGCGTACTTGCGGCTTGTTGCAGTGTCGAGGTAATAAATGGCGCAGAAGGCTTGCTCGATGTAGGACGATCTTCCCGCTTACATACTTCATATTGTGCCGATTCAAGCACGCTGACCGCAGCTTTCGCATCCTGCTCATTCAGTGGCTTAAATGCCACACCATCTTTTTGCGCGACCAACAGCCGTAGAGCTTTCCCATCCGGTGTTTGGGTATCGGCATGAATATCCCAGAACTCTTCCGGCACGAATGCTTTAATTTCTCGCTCTTTTTCAACCAGTAGCTTGACCGCAACGGACTGAACCCGGCCAGCGGACAGACCGCGAGCAACTTTCTTCCATAACAGCGGAGAAACCATGAACCCCACAACACGATCCATAAAACGACGTGCTTGCTGAGCATTCACGCCATCCATATTCAGCTCTCCGGGCTCATGGAAAGCCTGTTGGATTGCATTTTTGGTGATTTCATTAAAGACAACTCGCTTGTAGCGGTCCTCTTCACCACCGATAATCTCGCGCAGATGCCATGCGATCGCTTCCCCCTCTCGGTCCAAATCCGTTGCGAGGTAAACGCAGTCAGCATCTTTTGCTAACTTCTGAAGTTCAGAAACGACTTTTTCCTTGCCCGGAAGCACCTGATAATTCGCTTCCCAACCATGGTAAGGATCAACCCCCATTTTTTTAATCAGTGCATTGCGTTCTTTCTCTTTTTTTAAACGTTCTTTTTCTTCTGCACTTAAATGTTTCGTTGAAACAGGCGTTGATTTTTTGGTTGAACTTGCTTGACCAGAGGTAGGAAGATCTCGGACATGACCGACACTAGACTTCACAATATAGTCTCGGCCAAGATATTTATTAATCGTTTTAGCTTTGGCAGGAGACTCCACTATAACCAGTGATTTACCCATAATTGACTCAAATGTCCTTAATACAAATGCGAACTTGGCCGCAATTACACTTAAAATTAGACTTCTTTTTACTATCGAGCGAGATAACCAGAAGATCAACCTGTTTTTGCAAATTGATACTTAATTGCTCGACAATTGTCCGAATCGAATTTTAGCTTAGTCTAAAACCCAGATACACTCAGGTCATCTTACTCAGGATACCGTCTTGCATTATGATGGTACACATTCTCAAGCGGCTACCTCAAACTGCCTGCGTATACTAAATGGACTCTCGGCATCTCTCGAAAAAAATCCACTGTTCTATGGGATAAGTCACAGAATAAACCATGATGACCACAATAATTCTGGCTTCTGAACGAGCATTTTCTCACAAAAACTGCATATCAGAGCCATTTCGGTATAAAATGAGCCGACTTGGATGAAAGGAGGACGAATGAACGATAAAAAAAACATTTCCGCTTCAGATCTGCTGATGATTGCCAATCAATTGATTCAGGAACACGAACATTATATTGAAGGAATGCGCGCAGAATCCGTTGAAGAAAAAGATGGTGTCCTAGTATTTAAAGGCAATTATTTTTTCGATGAACAAGGCTTGCCAACTGCAAAAACAACTGCCGTATTTAATATGTTCAAATATTTGGCTCATCAACTGTCTAAAGAATTTACGCTTCAAGATGAAACCAGCGAAACACGATAGAAGCTTGAATATCGTCAATTTATGCCGCTTACATCAAGTAAGCGGCTCTTGCGGATACACCTGACATCGCTGCTGGTTTTGTCATCATGGACGACTTAAACCTTGCAAACGCTCAAAATAATCAGGAAACGTCTTTGACGTACAACCCGGATCATTAATCGTCACCGGTGTCTCACTCAAAGCAACCAGTGAAAAACACATCGCCATACGATGGTCATCATAGGTATCAATTGCCGCATGTTGCAAAACCGCCGGTGGGGTAATAATGATATAATCTTCCCCTTCTTCAACCTGAGCGCCGACTTTGCGAAGTTCCGTTGCCATCGCAGTCAGACGATCGGTTTCTTTCACCCGCCAGTTATACACATTACGGATGGCAGTCGTTCCTTCGGCAAACAGTGCAGTGGTTGCGATCGTCATGGCTGCATCAGGAATATGATTGAAGTCCATATCGATAGCCTTCAACGTACCGCGATGAGCACAGATGTAGTCATCTCCCCACTCAATTTTAGCGCCCATTTTTTCTAGCGCATCCGCAAAATGAATATCACCCTGAATACTATTTTTTCCGATCCCTGTGACTTTCACCGCGCCACCTTGAATCGCAGCGGCGGCAAGAAAATAAGAGGCCGACGAGGCATCGCCTTCAACGAGGAAATCACCGGGCGACACATAAGATTGTCCACCCTGAATGATAAATTCCCGATAATCGTTATTGGTAACTGAGACACCGAACGTAGCCATCATGTGCAGCGTAATATCGATATACGGTTTCGAGACTAATTCGCCGACGATCTCAATGTGTGTTTCACGCTCAGCAAGCGGTGCTGACATCAGAAATGCCGTCAAAAACTGGCTGGAAATAGAGCCGTCAATGTGGACAGTTCCACCTTTTAAACCTGTGCCGCAAATCCGGAGGGGCGGAAAGTTCTCATTCTCCAGATACTGAATATCTGCACCGGCCTGACGCAACGCATCCACCAAATGGCCGATCGGCCGCTCTTTCATGCGTGGCTCACCCGTCAGCGTATAGGTTCCGGTTCCCAGACACAAAGCTGCAGCTAAAGGACGCATCGCTGTACCTGCATTACCGAGAAACAGTTCCAGAACATCACTTTCTGATTGGAAAGCATGTCCCAATCCATCCACTTCACAAACCGTTTTATCCTCGGAAAGACGATAGGATACACCCAGTGATTTCAATGCATTCAACATATGGCGAATATCATCACTATCGAGCAGATTCGTGAGACGTGTTGTTCCTTTGGCTAAGGCTGCTAAAAGTAACGCTCGGTTGGATACACTTTTTGAACCGGGTAAATTGACTTCACCCTGAATAGTTTTGATCGGTTGTAATGTAAGGCTTTCCATTTAAAGATTGTTTTCCTTGCACCACTCGAGTTCATTTTGATGAGCAGTGAAAATTTTTCGTACAGTGAGACTATCGAAATTCCTGAGTGAAAACTAGTATCAAAAACGTCAATTCGGCAGAAAAACCATCCCGTTAACATCTATCTTCTGAGATTAATAGACTTTATCGACACGAACGCCATCATTGAAGTAAAGAATACGAACCTGATCATCCCGGGTAAAAATCATGTTGGGATCAACCTCCTGAATCACGTCGATATACCGATCCCCTTCAACTTTGATCAATAACTCAACCGCCTTATCCTCTCTTTGATAAGGGCGAGTCGCATGATGTCGGGCAATCCCTCCGCCAGCAATCGAACCAACAATCGTCGCCAATGACTTACCGTGCCCACCGCCAAACTGGTGACCAATGATGCCGCCAGCCACGGCACCGATGAAAGTTTCCCAGCCATTTTCGCGCGCATGGACCACCTCTGTCTGAGAAAAATAACGGACCGATTCGATCTGCCCCAAAACCACCTGATTTACTGGACGCGCAACATTTCTTTCATAAGCAGCATTTGCAATCAGAGGAAAAACCAATAAGATCAGTATTAACAAGCGCATAAATAGATCTCCGATGAACTGAATTAATATGACAATCTATCTCCCAGAGCTGGCCATGGATGAATATTCATTCCCACCGCTCAATCAAGCACTGGACGAACCAAACGGGTTACTTGCCTTTGGTGGGGATCTCCATCCGAATCGGCTTCTTGCCGCATACCATTCTGGCATCTTTCCCTGGTATAGTCCCGGAGAACCGATTCTGTGGTGGAGTCCTTCACCAAGAGCGATTATCTCACCTAAGACATTTAAACCAGCCAAAAGTCTCCGTAAATTTCAGAGAAAAGCGAACTATGCCATCAGTATGAATCAATGTACTGATAGAATTATAGAATTATGTGCTAAAACCCGCTCCCCTTCAGAGACGTGGCTAACGCCTGAAATGAAATCGGCTTACCAACGTCTGTCTCGCTTAGGCTACTGTCACTCCATTGAGGTCTGGCAGGATGCAGAAATTATTGGTGGTTTATATGGGATTCAAGTCGGGCAGCTCTTTTGCGGTGAATCGATGTTCAGTTTAAAAACCAATGCATCTAAAATCGGGCTATGGGCCTTCTGTCAGCATTTTTCCCGGTATGGCGGGCAGCTTATCGATTGTCAGGTCATGAATCCTCATTTGGCATCTTTGGGCGCTGAAGAGCTTGAACGTGACCAATTTATAAAAACATTATCCAAACTTAAATATAAAGAGATAGATCCCAACTGTTATTCGACACAGTGGATATCATTGGACTTATCAGCAGACTAATCGAATTTTATGCAAAATATACGAATTGGATTAAGCCATAACCATCCATGCAGCTATTTACCGGATCGACAAGAGCGTGTCGCCATTGCCATGGATGGCGATCTACATACACCGGCACAATATGAAATGTTACTCGCCAACGGATTCAGAAGAAGTGGTGATACGATCTATAAACCTCATTGTGATAGCTGTCAGCTTTGTCAGGCGATTCGAGTGTCGATCACCGCATTTCACCTCAGCAGAAGTCAAAAACGCCTCTTAAATAAGTCGAATCAGTTTCGCTGGGAAGTCAAAGAAAGTCTCGATCCAGACTGGTACTCCCTATACAAACGCTACATCAATCAACGTCACCGCAATGGCACTATGTATCCTCCCAATCGGGGAGACTTTGCCCAGTTTTCTTCCTGTAGTTGGCTCAAAACCGTCTACCTGCACATTTATAAGTCAGAACGACTCGTTGCGATTGCCGTCACCGATCTCCTACCTCATAGTGCAAGTGCTTTCTATACGTTTTATGACCCTGATGAAAAGCTTTCACTGGGAACACTCGCTGTCCTATTGCAGGCTCAATATTGCCACCAACAACAAAAAGCTTGGCTATATCTGGGCTATCAGATCGATGAATGTCCGGCAATGAATTATAAAACACGCTTTCAACCGCATCAAAGGCTAGTAAATCAACGTTGGCAAGGGTAGAATACGCGCAACTTTACTATTTTCAGAGATGACGGCAAAATACATGCCGGATTTTTCGCCACATTTTGAAGAGGATTAAATGGCTAAAGAAGACGTAATTGAGATGCAAGGAACAGTCCTTGATACATTACCTAACACAATGTTCCGTGTTGAACTGGAAAACGGTCACGTCGTTACTGCACATATTTCAGGAAAAATGCGTAAGAATTACATTCGTATTCTTACCGGAGACAAAGTCACGGTTGAAATGACACCTTACGATTTATCTAAAGGCCGTATCGTCTTCCGCGCCCGTTAATCCCTCAAGTAGTCTGCCAAAGAAAACGGAGCAAAAATGCTCCGTTTTTTATGACTCCGATTCATCGATAATTAATGCACTGCGGCTTCTTTTGCCCCGATGTACTCGAACACAGGCTCATCATCTTTCAGAGAAACTTTCACTGTACCGCCATCCACTAAAGCACCGAACAGTAATTCGTTTGCCAGTGGTTTTTTCAGTTTTTCCTGAATAACTCGTGCCATCGGACGTGCACCCATCTCTTTATCGTAACCTTT
The DNA here is from genome assembly GCF_059641415.1 of Vibrio rubrogenes. Classification (NCBI taxonomy): domain Bacteria; kingdom Pseudomonadati; phylum Pseudomonadota; class Gammaproteobacteria; order Vibrionales; family Vibrionaceae; genus Vibrio; species Vibrio rubrogenes. Next base: position 103,355 of record NZ_JCARSY010000005.1, on the reverse strand, counting down.
CAGTGCCAGCCAGTCTCTTGCTTCTTCAGAAACCTCCAGCGACACCCCGCGAGCATCCAGTTGGGCTTGCAATTCAACCACGAACTTATCGACAACCTGATGAATGACACGCTCATCCAGCGCATTAAACCAGATAATATTATCTAAACGGTTTCTAAACTCTGGACTGAAGACCTTCTTAATCTCAGACATGGCATCATGGCTATGATCCTGCTGAATCAAACCAATCGATTTCTTCACGGTCTCAGCAACGCCAGCATTAGTCGTCATGACCATAATGACATTACGAAAGTCCGCTTTACGTCCGTTGTTATCCGTCAGGGTACCATTATCCATCACTTGCAATAACAGATTGAAGATATCCGGATGCGCTTTCTCAATCTCATCAAGCAATACCACTGCATGAGGATGTTTAATGACAGCGTCCGTCAATAATCCCCCTTGATCGTATCCGACATAACCCGGAGGAGCACCGATTAGGCGGCTGACGGAGTGGCGTTCACCATATTCAGACATATCAAACCGCAGTAGCTCAATTCCCATCAGCTTCGACAGCTGAATGGTCACTTCGGTTTTACCTACGCCTGTCGGGCCTGCGAACAGGAATGAGCCGACAGGTTTGTTTTCGGCACCTAACCCGGCTCGCGACAATTTGATCGCTTCGCTCAGTGCGTCAATTGCGGTATCCTGACCGAATACCAACATCTTCATTTTCTGATCGAGGCTTTGTAAAACATCCTTATCAGAAGAAGACAGTGATTTCTCCGGAATTCGGGCCATCTTCGCAACCATAGTTTCAATGTCCGAAACACCGACAGTTTTCTTCCGCCGGCTCGCCGGCATCAAACGTGCTCTTGCTCCAGCCTCATCAATCACATCAATCGCTTTATCAGGTAAGTGACGCTCATTGATATATTTCGCCGACAATTCGACCGCAGCCCGAAGCGCTTTATTGGTGTAGCGCACTTCATGGTGAGCTTCATATTTCGCTTTCAGTCCCATCAAAATCTTCGTGGTGTCATCCAAAGATGGCTCCGTAATATCAATTTTTTGGAAACGACGAGAAAGCGCGCGCTCTTTTTCAAAAATATTACTGTATTCCTGATAAGTGGTAGAGCCGATGCAGCGTAACTTACCGCTACTCAGAAGTGGCTTAATTAAATTCGCGGCGTCAACCTGTCCGCCCGACGCAGCACCGGCACCAATGATGGTATGAATCTCATCAATGAACAGAATCGCGTCTTTTTCTTTTTCCAGCTGTTTCAGGATATTTTTGAAGCGTTTTTCAAAATCACCGCGGTATTTTGTCCCTGCCAGCAGAGAACCGATATCCAATGAATAGATCACGCTATCTTTGATGATTTCCGGTACCTGCCCTTCGACAATTCGCCAGGCAAGTCCTTCAGCAATTGCAGTTTTACCGACGCCGGCTTCACCAACCAGTAACGGATTATTCTTACGGCGACGACATAGAACCTGTACGGTTCGTTCCAGTTCGTAGTCCCGGCCAATTAATGGGTCAATTTGACCATTTTTCGCTAACTGGTTCAGATTGCTCGCAAAATTTTCGAGCCGTTCTTCAGAAGGTGTATCCTCTGCACTGTCCGAGCCGAAAGAATCGGGGGCTGATTCATCACTGGATCCTGAAGTTTTGGTAATACCATGAGAAATGTAATTGACGATATCCAGACGGCTAATATCGTGTTTTTTCAACAGATAAGCTGCTTGAGATTCTTGTTCACTAAAAATTGCAACCAGAACATTCGCGCCAGTGACTTCATTTCGTCCGGAAGACTGAACGTGAAATACCGCGCGTTGCAATACCCGCTGAAAACTCAGTGTTGGCTGTGTTTCCCGCGTTTCGTCACTTTCCGGAATCAGGGGTGTTGTTTTGTCGATAAACACATCTAACTCTGAACGCAAAGCATCCAGATCCGCTCGACAAGCGATTAATGCTTCTTTCGCTGCTCCATTCTCTAACAATGCAAGCAACAGATGCTCGACAGTCATATACTCATGTCTTTTATCCCGGGCTCGGGCAAAAGCATTGTTCAAACTAGACTCTAGTTCTTTGTTAAGCATTGGGACCCCCTTAAGGAACAACCTTGTTGTTCGGCAAGTACTAAGCTCGCTCCATGATACAAAGCAATGGGTGTTCATGTTTCTTCGAATAGAGTGACACTTGCGTCACTTTCATCTCAGCAACCTCAGCAGTGTATGTTCCACAAATCGCCTTCCCTTCGTAATGCACCTTCAGCATGACTTGAGTCGCTTGATCGATATCCATCGCGAAAAAACGCTCCAGTATCTCAATCACGAAATCCATCGGTGTATAGTCGTCATTCATCAGAATCACGTTATACATAGATGGGGGCTTCACTGCTGTTTTTTCTTTCTCCAGTAATTCTGAGTCTGGAGCCACCCATTCAAAATTTTTACTCATAACGGTTGTGAATCAGAGAGTTTTCCATTTAGATTAATTATTTAGGCTTCTAGCAATAGAACTATGTTTGTTAGCCAACTGATATGAAGTTCCGAGCGCCGAAGCGAAAACATCTCATACTTAGAGACTAATGCACCAATTGTATCGCTGCAAATAAAAGATTGCTAATTCGAATCACGATATCGATGCTAACTACTTTTTCACGACAGATGTCTGTTTATTGTAGTTATAGAAATGTAAACAATAACGCAATTTGTTGCAAAGATGTCGATGTTTACACACTTTTTCTATTGACTGTCACCAATGATTGTTTAAATTGGTCAATTAGTGACTGGTTAATTTGGCAGCAGCGCTGAATTAAAGCTCACAGCAGTGAAAACAAAATTGTAAAAAACAGTAACGTTTTCTTGTCGACAACATCAGTAACAAAATGCATGAGGGATGTAAAGCATGGCTACCGGTAAAGTAAAATGGTTCAATAATGCCAAGGGATTTGGTTTTATCTGCTCTGAAGGAGGAGAAGGAGATATTTTTGCTCACTACTCTACGATCCAGATGGATGGTTATCGTACCTTAAAAGCAGGTCAACATGTGTCATATGAGATTGAACAGGGACCAAAAGGCTTCCACGCTAGCTCCGTTGTACCAATCGAGGCTCAACAAGCCAAATAGCATAGTAGTAATCATTGTCGCTGCCAAACATGTCTATACATGGTTGTAATAAACCCGCCTTTGGCGGGTTTCATTATTTACGCTTGTCGGTCGATTGCGTCCATTGACCGACAAGACAACCCGTTTAGTGGCCAATAATTGCGTTCAACGTTTGGCTCGGACGCATCACCTGCACAGCCTTGCTAAAATCAGGCAGGTAGTATCCGCCTAAATCTCCGGCAACACCCTGAACCTGATTTAACTCAGTAATAATTTTCTCTTCTTCAGCCGACAACTGTTGTGCAATAGGCGCAAATTCAGCGGCAAGATCAGCATCATCGGTCTGTGCAGCCAGTGCCTCAGCCCAATATTTCGCCAGATAATAGTGGCTGCCCCGGTTATCCAGTTCACCGACTTTACGTGAAGGTGACTTGTTTTCATCCAAGAATACGCCAGTTGCTTTATCCAACGCATCAGCAAGGATCTGAGCTTTCTTGTTGTTCATCGTCACGCTGAGATGCTCTAACGATGCCGCCAATGCCAAAAATTCGCCCAGCGAATCCCAACGTAAGTGATTCTCTTTTTGCACTTGCTGTACATGTTTCGGTGCTGAACCGCCGGCACCCGTTTCAAACAGGCCACCGCCATTCATCAGCGGAACGATAGACAGCATTTTTGCCGAAGTGCCCAATTCTAAAATCGGGAATAGATCCGTCAGATAATCACGCAGCACATTACCAGTCACAGAAATTGTATCCTGACCGTCTTTCATCCGAACAAGGGTGTATTGAGTCGCTTCTACTGGCGACATGATTTTAATATCAAGTCCAGAGGTATCATGTTCCGGTAAATATTGCTCAACTTTCTTAATCAACTCAGCGTCATGAGCACGCTCTGGATCCAACCAGAAAATTGCTGGTGTCTGGGATAAACGTGCACGAGTAACGGCCAGTTTGACCCAATCTTGGATCGGTGCATCTTTAGCCTGGCACATCCGGAAGATATCACCGGCTTCAACCGTTTGTTCCAACAATGTATGACCGGTACGGTCAACCACTCGGACAACACCGTCATCATCGATGACAAATGTCTTATCATGTGAACCGTATTCTTCCGCTTTCTGAGCCATCAGACCAACGTTTGGTACACTGCCCATCGTGGAAGGGTCAAACGCACCGTGTTCTTTACAGAAATCAATCACGGTCTGATAAACACCGGCATAACAACGATCCGGAATCACAGCTTTGGTATCTTTCTGCTGACCATCCGGTCCCCACATCTGTCCGGAAGCGCGAATCATCGCAGGCATCGACGCATCAACAATCACATCACTCGGCACATGCAAGTTGGTGATGCCCCGATCAGAATCAACCATCGCCAGTTCAGGGCGGCTCTGGTAAACAGCCTGAATACTGGCTTCAATTTCTGCTTTCTGCTCGGCCGGCAATGATTGAATTTTCGCGTAAACATCGCCAAAACCGTTGTTGACATCAACACCTAACTGCTCAAACAACTCACCATATTGAGCAAAAACGTCTTTATAGAAGACCTTGACCGCTTCTCCAAAAATCACCGGGTCAGAGACTTTCATCATGGTGGCTTTCATATGCAGAGAGAACAGAACATCTTGCGCTTTGGCAGCTTCGATTTCCTGCTCAAAAAATGCATTCAGGGCTTTTTTACTCATGATCGAGGTATCGATAATCTCTTTATCGAGCAGCGCAAATGGCTTTTTCAGTACCTTGGTCTGACCATCTTTGGCAACAAATTCAATGGAAACTTCGGTGTCCCCCTGAATCGTCACAGACTTTTCAGTACCAAAGAAATCCTGCGTTTCCATCGATGCAACATGTGATTTGGAATTGGCTGACCATGCACCCATTGAGTGTGGGTTCTTCTTCGCATAATTCTTCACAGACAAAGGGGCCCGACGATCAGAGTTACCTTCACGCAATACAGGATTCACCGCACTACCTTTGATCTTGTCGTATGTCGCTTTCACCGCAGCTTCTGCATCATTGCTTGGTTCTGCAGGATAATCCGGCAGGTTATACCCTTTTTCCTGTAATTCTTTGATAGCAGCTCTCAACTGAGGAATCGACGCTGAAATGTTGGGTAACTTGATAATGTTGGCTTCCGGCGTTTGAGCTAAATCACCCAGTTCACTTAAAGCATCGCCAATACGCTGTGCTTCAGTCAGGCATTCAGGAAAATTAGCGATAATACGCCCAGCCAGAGAAATATCCCGTGTTTCAACGTTAATCCCTGACGATGCGGTAAAAGATTTGATAATGGGCAATAAAGAATAAGTTGCAAGAGCGGGTGCTTCGTCCGTAATCGTATAAATAATAGTAGGTTTGTCTGTAGGCATGAACTTTCCCTATCTGTTCTTAACAACCCCATGTGATTGTGGCAGTTAGTTATGTGAATATCTGAGATGTCCTGAGTGATTGTTCAGGCCACTCTTAATGAATCACTCATGCCGTATCGAAAGCCCTTCGCAAATATCCGATACGGATTCGTGAGTGAATGATTGCCATACCCAAACGACTTCGGAGCATCGTGTGGTGTTTTTCTGTTCACTCTGTACGATTCGCTGAGCATTATCGTACCAAAAGCAATCCGGGTATATTACGGCCTATCGAATGACAGGCTGATTGAGTATAATTAAACGAAACTGAAGAAATAGTCTATCATCCACACTTCATTATCGTATCAGAGCGCGCAAATAATAGCTTAAACTCAACATTGTGAAAACTCAGAAATACAGTTCATTTACAAATTTGCAAGGAAGTTAACATGTCTTTCCCGTCACGCAATCCCTCCTCGTTGCGTCGCTCAACGAATCAGCGGTCAAAAAACGCAAAACTTTCTCAGCGTTTTCCACATCATTCCAAGCATTCAGGACAGAAAAAATCACGTCCCTTGTCTATGCCTGAAGAGAGAAAGATCATCTTGTTCAATAAACCCTATGATACGCTGAGCCAGTTTACAGACAGTGATGGTCGCCAAACACTGGCTGATTTTATTCCAATCAAGGATATCTATGCCGCAGGCCGATTGGATCGAGATAGTGAAGGTTTGATGGTGTTAACCAATGATGGTCAGTTGCAGGCTAAGCTGACACAACCGAAGTCCAAATCGCCCAAAACTTACTGGGTACAGGTTGAAGGAGCACCTGCAGAATCAGATCTTGAGCAACTCAGACATGGCGTAACACTCAAAGATGGCCCGACACTTCCTGCAATGGCCGAAATCATTCCTGAACCTCAGATATGGCCGCGCACACCACCGGTCCGCTTTCGTGCCGCCATTCCAACCACTTGGCTAGCGATCACAATCATTGAAGGACGCAACCGTCAGGTTCGACGAATGACTGCACATATCGGCTACCCGACACTGCGCCTGATTCGTTATTCAATCGGTGATATGACATTAGGATCGTTGCAACCCGGAGAATGGCAAGAAATCAGCGCTTTTTAAGGCGCTAATTTCGTTGATAACGCAATTCGGCTATCGATGACGCTCTTTGAGTTTATTGATGACATCGTTCATCGATAACCCCTGATCTTGCAACAACACCAACAGATGATAGATGAGATCGGCAGACTCGCAGACTAGTTCCGCCTTATCGCCCGACGTCGCTGCAAGCGCGACTTCAACGCCTTCTTCGCCCACTTTTTGCGAAATACGCTTGGTGCCACGGGCGTACAGACTGGCAGTGTAGGAAGATTCGGGATTGGCTTGTTTACGCTCGCCCAAAAGCTGCTCCAGCTGGTGAAGCCACACCATTTGTGACTCTTCTTGCTGCTCTGAGTCCCAACAACTGGTTGTCCCGGTGTGGCAGGTCGGCCCGACCGGATCGACTTTAACCAGCAACGTGTCATTGTCACAATCCAGTGCAATATTTTTCAGCTGTAACACATTGCCGGAGGTTTCTCCTTTGGTCCATAAGCGCTGTTTCGTCCGCGAAAAAAACGTGACCTGTTCAGTCAATACGGTTTTTTCCAGTGCAGAGTCATTCATATACCCCATCATCAACACCTGACCTGACTGAAAATCCTGTATGATCGCAGGAACCAACCCCTCAACTTTGTCCCAATCAATCCGCTCGGAAAGGGATGCCAGTGTTTCACTACTACTCATAATCTCACCTCGATCCCTTCTGATTTTAAATACTGTTTAAGTTCAGCAATATCAATGATCTGTTTATGGAATACCGACGCCGCTAATGCACCGTCAACATTGGCCTGTAAAAATGCCTGAGCAAAATGCACCATTTCACCCGCACCACCGGAAGCTATCAAGGGCACATTGCAAACTTCACGGACCATATTCAGTTGCTGAATATCATATCCCTGACGCACCCCATCCTGATTCATCATATTCAGTACAATCTCACCGGCACCGCGTCGCTGTACTTCCTGTACCCAATCTTTGGTTTGCCATTGAGTTGCTTTGGTGCGGTGCTCATCTCCGGTAAACTGATACACCTGATATTGACCGGTTTGCTGATCAAAGTAGGAATCGATCCCGACCACAATACACTGCACACCAAATCGATCTGCAAGGGTGGTAATCAACTGTGGATCGGCTAAAGCAGGTGAATTGATCGACACCTTATCCGCACCAAACTCTAGAATACGGGCCGCATCTTCAGCGCTTCGAATGCCTCCAGCAACGCAAAACGGAATATCGATCACTTCGGATACCCGCTGAACCCAGCTTTTATCCACCACGCGGCCATCACTGGATGCGGTAATATCATAAAAGACCAGCTCATCGGCACCTTCTTCAGCATAGCGCTGTGCCAGAGGCACGATATCACCGATAATCTCGTGATTACGAAACTGTACGCCCTTGACCACCTGACCATCTCTGACATCAAGACATGGGATTATTCGCTTTGCCAACATGCAAATGCCTCCTCTGCGGTAAACTTACCATCCAATAGTGCCCGGCCAACAATCACACCTGCCACCCCAGAACCTTTTAACGCTTGAATATCATCCAGAGAGCCAATTCCCCCGGAAGACTGAAATGCAATTTGCGGATATTGACGACAAAGGTCAATGTACAGATCGACATTCGAACCACTCAATGTGCCATCACGTGAAATATCGGTACACAATACATGTTTCAAGCCGACGGTCAGATAATCTTCAATTAAAGACTCAATCGTGGCCCCGGAATCTTCCTGCCACCCCGAGATTGCCACCCGACGTTGCCCGTTAGCGTCAATATTAATATCCAGCGCCAGTACAATTTTTTCCGGGCCGTACTGTTGCATCAATGTCTTGACCAATTCAGGCTGCTTGACAGCTGTCGAACCCACCACAACCCGTTGTGCTCCGGCCTGAAGCAGATCCACCATATCTTGCTCGGTTCGAACGCCTCCCCCGATCTGAATGTTTGCCGGGGTACCAGCCAGTAAACGGGCAATCAAGTCTAACTGGCGGGCTGATGTATCTTTCGCGCCGGTCAAATCGACCAGATGCAACCAGTCAGCACCAGCCTGATGGTAACGATTGAACTGCTCAACCGGGTCAACTTTATACTCAGTCACTTGTCCGTAATCCCCTTGAAACAGGCGGACAACCTGACCATCAATTAAATCTAATGCAGGTATAATCACAACAATATCCCTTGTCTGCTGCTCAGAGTTCTAAGAAGTTCTGAATCAATTTCGCACCGGCTTTACTGGAACGTTCCGGGTGGAACTGAACCCCGTAATAATTGCCGCGCTGAATGGCAGCACTGAATGGCTGGCCATAATCACACTCGGCAATAGTGTAGTCCCCGACCGGCATCGCATAACTGTGAACAAAATAGAAATAATGGCCACGTTCAATCCCTTTAAATAGCGGATTGCCCGTTGCAGTGACGGTATTCCACCCCATATGTGGCAACGGTAACGCACCACTATCCATCCGTTTCACGATGCCTTCACAGAGACCGAGACATTCGATAATAGTATCACTGTCATCCATGACTTTTTCTTCGGAGTGTGTGCCAAGTAGTTGCATTCCCAGACAGATACCTAACAAAGGTTTCTCGACCTGTTTAACTAAGCCGACCAAGTCTCGTTCTCTGAGGTTTTTCATCGCTTCTTTCGCTGTACCAACACCGGGCAAAAACAGTTTATCCGCGGCTAACACCACTTCCGGTTGCTTTGAAATTGTGACCGAATGACCGAGTCGTTCGACAGCAAACCGTAAGGACGACACATTGGCACAACCCGTATCAATAATGACAACTTTTTCCTTCGTCATTACAAAACTCCTTTACTGCTGGGTAATTCATTGCCTTCTATTTTGATCGCTTGACGGAGTGTCCGACCAAACACTTTAAACAGGCTCTCAATAATATGATGATCATTGTCCCCCACAGAAGAGAGATGCAGTGTACAAGCCAGTGTATCAGTCAGCGAGCGGAAGAAGTGGTAAGTCATTTCCGTTGAAAAGTCACCGACTTGCTCACGAGAGAACTGGGCGTCAAATTTGAAATAAGGACGGCCGGACAGATCCAGAGCACATTGTGCCAAACACTCATCCATTGGCAGCGTAAAACCAAAACGACCAATACCCCGTTTGTCTCCCAGCGCTTCTTTGATCGCCTGTCCTAAAGCTAGTGCGGTATCTTCCACCGTATGATGATCATCAATGTGTAGATCGCCTTGAACCTGAGCCGAGAGACTGAATCCACCATGAGTAGCAATCTGATCGAGCATGTGATCGAAGAACCCGAGCCCGGTTGCGATTTGATTGTTACCCGCTTCATCGAGATTAACGGTAATGACGATATCCGTTTCTTTAGTCCGACGAACCACTTCTGCCGTTCTTGGCGCTGTAGTCAGCTGTTTAACAATCGCCTTCCATCCCATTGTCTGTGGATTGTATTGAATACCGCGAATTGCCATATTTTCAGCGAGCTGCAAATCGGTGGCTCGGTCACCAATCACTGCGGAACGCTGAAAATCCACCCGTCCTTCCTGTAAATACGGTTTGACCAAACCAAGTTTAGGCTTACGACAGCTACAATTATCCGCTTCAAAATGCGGACAGATCAGCACATCATCGAATATCACCCCTTGTGAGGTAAAAATATCCATCATCATTTGGTGCGGGGCATCGAAATCAGCTTGGGGATAACTCTCTGTTCCGAGACCATCTTGGTTGGTCACCATCACCAAACGATATCCGGCATTCTGGAGTGACAAGAGACTGGGAATGACATCTGGTTCAAGCTTGAGTTTATCGAGGCGATCCACCTGAAAATCAATCGGTGGTTCAACGATTAACGTGCCATCCCGGTCAATAAATAAAATCTTTTGTTGTTTGCTCACAGAGACATCCTTTTATTATCGGTCAAACTGTCCATTACTGATCCATTCGTTACTGATAAAAGCGGCGAATAAACGCTAAGGTTTTTTCACACTCTTCCCGGCTGCCGGCACTAATCCGGACACAATTTTCAATCGGTGAATTGCGTAAAATCATCCCGTTATCCCATGCGGCTTGAAATAATGCATCACCATCAGGAAACTCAACCAACAGACCATTTCCCCAGCCATCGAATACCGTCACCCCAGGAATAGCAGAGAGCCCTGCCTGAAGGTAAGCGCGATTGGCGTTAATCTCCAAGGTCTGGTATTTCATCCGCGCCAAACCACTTTCTGACAGCGCTTGCTGAGCAATTTCAGAAACCGGATAAGGAACAGGATAAGGGGCAATGACTTTGAGTAATACTTGAATTAATTCGGCATTGGCCAGTGTATATCCGCAACGTAAGCCCGCTAACGCGAATGCCTTCGACAACGTGCGCAAAATAGCCAGATGCTCGTACTGTTCCAACAGATCAACCGTCGAAGCCTGTGGGCAAAAATCGATATAAGCTTCATCCATCACCACAATGGCGCGGTCTTTGGTCAGCTCCAGCAGTGCTACAATGTCTTCCCGAGCGACTAAATTCCCGGTCGGATTATTCGGACTACACACAAACACCACTTTGACGCCATCTAAATTAGCTTCGATAGCTGGCAAATCCAGTTGCCAGTCGGAAGTTAGCGGCACCACTTTTCTTGCGACACCAATCGTCTCAGCACTGATGGCATACATGCCGTAGGTGGGCGGGCAGTAAAGAATCGCATCTTCACCCGGCTCACAAAAAGCACGAATGACCAGCTCAATGCCTTCATCTGCGCCCCGCGTCGTCAAAACTTGCTCCGGTTGAACACCGGCATAAGCGGCATAAGCAGAGAGCATCCCTTCCGGCTGACAGGAAGGATAACGATTCAATCCGGACAAATTCAGTTGATAGGTATTATCAAAAGGCGATTCGTTGGCATTGAGCCACACATCCCCACTACCGCCGATGCGTCGGGCAGAAAGATAAGGGGTTAATTGTTGAACCTGTTGTCTGGCCAGTTTTTTCATTACGATTCCGCCTTATTTAATTTTTCAATACGAAGCGTCACAGCGCGTTTGTGCGCATCCAATCCTTCGGCTTCAGCCATTGTCACCACTGTCGGTGCCAGTTGACGCAACCCATCGGCTGAAAGCTCCTGAACCGTCATGCGCTTACTAAAGTCAGCCAACCCAAGGCTGGAATAAGTTCTGGTGTAGCCATAGGTCGGTAAAACGTGATTGGTTCCGGATGCATAATCACCGGCAGATTCCGGAGACCAGCGGCCTAAAAAGATTGAGCCGGCATTGTCGAGTAATGGCAGTAATTCTCGCGGATTTTTCGTCTGCACGATCAAATGTTCCGGGCCATAGATATTAGAAATCGAAACTGCCTGTGTCATCGATTCGGAAATAATCACCAGACTCGATGCCAGTGCTTTTTCGGCCGTCGCCGCGCGGGAAAGAACGCTGAGTTGAGACTTCACCGCATCAGTAACCTGATCAGCAATAATCGGTGATGGTGTCACAAGAACAACTTGAGAATCGGGGCCATGCTCGGCCTGACTGAGTAAGTCGGCGGCAATAAACTCTGGGTCAGCGGTCTCATCGGCAATGACCATGACTTCAGAAGGACCGGCGGGCATATCGATCGCTGCACCACGAAAATCGTTACTCACCTGACGTTTGGCTTCCGTCACATAAGCATTGCCCGGCCCAAAAATCTTATCGACTTTGGCAACAGATTCTGTGCCATAAGCCATCGCTGCAATCGCCTGTCCGCCTCCGACATTATAAACTTCATCAATCTGACACAATTTGGCGACATAGAGAATTTCGTCGGCAATCGGTGGCGGAGAACACAAAACGACTTTCCGGCAACCCGCAATTCGAGCCGGTACGCCTAACATCAAAACCGTTGAAGGAAGCGGCGCACTCCCGCCCGGGATATATAAACCGACGGTATTAATCGAACGTGTTATCTGTTCACAAACCACCCCGGGCATCGTTTCAACTTGAATCGGCTGGGGAATTTGTGCTTTATGAAATTTGGTAATATTCGTGTAAGCCTGATCAAGTGCCTGTTTCATCTCTTCGGAAAGACGCGCTGAAGCAGCTTGAATTTCCTCTGCTGAGACTCGAATATTCTCAGGGATCACATGATCGAATTTCTCAGTCAGCTCTCGGAGCGCCTGATCACCATTCTGGCGAACTTGTTCAATCACCGCAGCGACAGCAGCCGTGACACTTGCACCTTCAATGATCGCTGGACGCTCCAGAATCGAAGCTTGCTGGTCTTTGTTTAAAGATTGCCATACAACCGTTCTCATTATGATCACTCCATCATTTTTTCAATCGGCAGAACCAGAATCGAGCTGGCCCCCAAGGCTTTCAAATGTTCCATTGTTTCCCAGAACAGGTTCTCTGAACTCACCAGATGCACCGCAACTTTTGATTTGTCGGCTGACAGTGGTAATACCGTCGGATCTTCCGCTCCGGGCAGTAATTGCTTAATTTCTGCCAGTTTATCCACGGGGGCATGGAGCATAATATATTTCGACTCTTTCGCCTGCTGAACACCGTGCATCCGAGTCAGTAGCTTATCGATTAAAGCAACCTTATCCGCGGCAAAATCACCACGGCGCTGAATCAGCGTCGCTTTAGACTGGAAAATCACTTCGACTTCTTTCAGGCCATTGGCTTCCAGTGTTGCACCGGTTGAAACTAAATCAGCAATTGCATCAGCAAGTCCTGCTCTGGGGGCAACTTCAACCGAGCCTGTCAACATACACGTGGTAAAAGGAATATCCTGACGATCCATATAAGCTTTTAGCAGATGAGGATACGTTGTCGCAATTCTCATCCCATTCAAATCTTGTGGGCCGTTGTAACTCTTATCTTTATCAATCGCAATCGACAAACGACACCCACCGAACTCCAGACGTCTTAAAGAAACGAATTCATTCGGTTCATTTAGCGCCAGACGATCCAAACGGACTTCTTCAAGTACGTTTTCACCGACAAACCCCAAATCCACGACCCCGTCCATAATCAATCCCGGGATATCGTCATCACGGACTAACAGTAAATCAATCGGCATATTCAGTGAGTGAACGACCAAACGTTCCCCCATCACATTAAACTTCACACCACACTGCTTCAGGAGTGCCATACATTCCTTGCTCAGGCGACCTTTCTTTTGGACTGCAATTCTCAGGCGTTGTTGTGCTTGCATAAATAATTCCTTGTCAATCATTGTTGTTCTTTTCAGTATCCATTCAGCTTTTGAATGTCAGCTGTTTCTTAATGTAAAGCATATAAAAAAACCCTCGGAATTACTCCCGAGGGTTGATTGAATTTTTTCATTTCACCACCGGGAGAATCTTATCTCCCGGGTATGCGCTCATCTCCCGAAAGATAACTTAGGGATGATGATGGTGGTGAATGTTCATAACGAAACTGTTTTTCATAAAGCTTCTCATAATAAAACTGCGCATACTTGGAAAAATCTTTAACTTGCCTATCAAGTTTTCTTCACACTATACAAGCTTGAGGGGTTTTGCAACCCCTCTTTTGACTTTTTATGCAAATAATCTTCATAAGACAAATCGTACCCGATAAAACTGAGTCATCATCAGGCATGCTCAGAAAGCCGATCTTGGGATTGCTGTCGAATACGGAAACCAAAACAGATAATAGCAAACACAGCAAATGTAACCAGCAGCGACAAGCTAACGGAATCACTCAGCCCTAAAACGATATAACCAATCAGCGAGATAAACGCCACTAACAGAGCATAAGGAAGCTGTGTCGAAACATGATCAATATGGTTACACCGCGCCCCGGTAGACGACAAGATTGTTGTGTCAGAAATCGGAGAACAGTGATCACCAAAGACGGAGCCTGCAAGTACCGCCGCTAACATTGGCATCATCAGCGCCAGTTCGGTTGCGCCAGCAATATCCCCGGCAATCGGTAACATGATGCCAAACGTTCCCCACGATGTACCGGTCGCGAATGCCATAAGCCCCGACAACACAAACAGAATAGCCGGCAACCAGTGTACCGGAATGTTACCTTGAGCCATCGACGAGAGATAAAGCCCGGTCTGCATATCTTTAATCACCGCACCAATCGTCCAGGCGAAAAACAGCACTAAGATAGCCCCGAACATTGACTTCATACCGATTAGCAGCGTTTTCAAGATGGTAACCGGTGGCATTCGTTGTCTCAATACCGAAAACAGCGCCATCAATAGTCCGACTAAACCACCGTCAATCAAAGACATTCCCACATTCGTATTTTCAAACGCCCCTAAAATACTAAATGTTTCACCTGCAGCCGTCAGCGACTGCCAACCGGTAAAGAGCATTGCAGCGACGGTAGCAATCACCAATGCCACTATCGGCACAATTAAGTCACGCACTCGTCCTGATTCACTTTCTTGAATATCGAGCTCCTCTTTGAGTTCTGCGGCCTGATCATTGCGCCCGATTCCGGATGCAACACGATGTTCGTGATGCTTCATCGGACCGATATCCAATTGAAAAACGATCATCGCAAACACCATTAATAAAGCAAAAATGGCGTAGAAATTCATCGGAATTAACTCAACATATGCATTTAACGGCGTGTATTCTGTCATACCGTGGGAAACTAAAATACCACCGATAATGGTCATAATATACGCGCCCCAGCTGGAAGCGGGCATGATGATACACATAGGTGCCGCAGTTGAATCAAGAATATACGCGAGTTTTGCGCGTGAAACACCAAACCGGTCAGTCACCGGGCGGGAAATCGAGCCAACCGCCAGACTGTTAAAATAGTCATCGACAAAAATGAAAACACCCAAAAAAGCAGCAAGCAACTGAGCACCTTTATTGCCCTTCACTTTTTTATCGGCCCACAATGCAAATGCCCGTGTACCACCGGAAAGCGTCAATATTGCAGTCATCATCCCTAGCAGGAGGAGAAAACCGATAATGCTCATGTTCCAACTGTTAATTGCGCCATCTTCAATCACCAGTGCATAAACTTTGCCTTGAATGTAATCAAATGAAGAAAACAAAGAATAATCGTTCAACAGGCAAGCACCTAACAAGATGCCAACGCCTAAAGAAAGCAGCACGCGTCTGGTCAGGATCGCCATACCCAGCGCAACAATCGGTGGAAAAAGAGATATTAAGGAGGAGGAAAAATCAACTAATGTCATGATCTTCAATAACCAATGATTAAATATGGTAAGAGACCTACTGCATTGTAATTATATGAATAACCTGTCTGCGTCATTCAAAGATGAACTAAGTGAAAAACCATCTAGTTTCACCCAGTCCTACAGTAGCGCTCCATAGTTATACAAATAAATAGACTATGGCAGTGTTGCCCCTATTCGGGAACAACCCCAGCAAACGGCCTCTGATAAACACGTTCACTTCGGCAAAAAAGCCTTTCAACCAAGGTCATAGGCATCACCCTACCCTGATTTACTTATCTTAATTGCACCTCTACACGGACTAGAACAATTCACCACTACTTCGACAGAGTAACGGCAGTATATGTTGATGACCGAATTAGAACGCGCCCATTGTACAAATACCGGAACCATTTGCAATAGGTTTATCTTTGCTTTAAATCAAAAAGCTCAGTCAAGCAATAGGCTTCGTATTAATCTCAATGAATAACTCAAGTTAACAAATCAAGCTCATATATGATATTCATCGTAATTAATGATAATTTGACACAAGCATTTACAATAATTTACGATTCTGCCAGTTTTTTTATATATTATTAGTTCGCTAATGTTGTCATAATAAATATCTGCGTTTATTATTCCGTTGTGTTTAAATAAAGTTGTGGGAATAACAAAATGTCGGAACTAACTAAAACTCTACTGAATATTCGTAGCTTACGCGCTTATGCACGTAATTTAACACTCGTTCAGTTAGAAGAAGCTTTAGAAAAACTGACCTCTGTCGTTGAAGAACGTCGAGAATCAGAAGAAAAAGAACGGGCAGAAAGAGAAAAGCAAGAAGAAAAGCTAGCTCAAATTGCTGAACAAATTGCACAAGATGGTATCGATGTAGACGCGTTAATTTCTGCACTTTCCACCGAAGGTAAGACAAAAGGTAAACGTGCACCACGCCCAGCGAAATATAAATATATCGATGAAAACGGTGCAGAAAAAACCTGGACAGGTCAAGGTCGTACACCATCAGTAATTCAAAAAGCCCTTGATGAAGGCAAGTCTCTGGATGATTTTGCGATCTAATTCCAGAAACGTAAAAAATAAAAGGCTCCTCATGGAGCCTTTTTTATTGTCTCTTACTCAGGATAATTATATGAACCTTTGTACGAAACCAATTATTCTTTGCGAAACATTTTACCCGCTTTTCCCGCGCTGAATTCTTTTTGTTATCGTTCCCAATATGCTTCTTCCAAACTATCTTCTTTTTCCGGTAAGCCTTTTGATAATCTTGGTGAATGTTGACTTAAAACTTCATAGCTTGCTCTATTAGAATACTTACAGACTTGGGAGAACGATGAATAAGTAATAGAATCATATTGATGCTTAATTGAATTCGGTACATTCATTTTATGATATCTATTTGCCGCCATGTCATGTAATAAAGCAGATAATGCGGCATCACCGGCACCATTGGTGTTTTTAATCACTTCAGGCCCCCCCATATAAGGCGCAATGTGTGAGTACACTCGGATCGGATGAGTGCAACACTGCTTCATCATCGGCCGGCTAAATTCGTAACGGTTAAATTCAGGAATACTGCCCGGCAATAAAGGCAAACTGGTTTGGCGTTTAGCGTCATCTTCTGTATATCCAGCCATAAATAAACCGAGCGGTCCTGCTGTACACAATACCAAATCTACCCATTCAAGAGCCTTATTTGCAGCCATCAACGGATCGGTTTCTCCGGTTAAAGCGTGTCCTTCATCTTCATTCATCGCAACTACCGTAACGTTCTGCTTCAAAAAGTCTTGCCAAAAAGCTGGATCCTGTTCAATGACATGTTTTGTCCCCAGCGTTAATACCACCGGAACATGATATTTTTTCGCATATTCTATCGCCTTCATCGTTGCTTGGGGCATCGGATCACCCGGTTGACAACGAATTAAATATGCCGTTAAAACCAAAGCAGAAGCCGATTGAAAAATATGCTCCGGAATACTTTCTGCCCGGAGTTGATTCATTTGACCTTCGCTAATAGCAAAAGTTCGTTCGCCACTTGAAGTAATCAATGTAAAGCAACGTCCAATAGCACCATCAATCCCCTGTAAATGGTTCAAATCTACCCGGCTGGACGTATTACACAAATAACGATAACCATAACTACCGATCCCAATATTCTTGCACATGACGCCTAATAAGATAGAACGGTCATCAGCCAATACAGAATAGTTATGCAAAGTATTACCGATTGTGCCACCAGCATACTCATTAGTCATCAGATGCTTTTCAACCAATTCAGAATAAAGTAACTCTGCGGTTTCATCCTGAATAACTAAAGAATGCCCAAGACTTAACCCATACCGTTGAATTAGATCCTCATCGACGATCGCTTCAATATCAACAATTACTTGGTCAATACCAATAACATGAGTCTGGGGAGAAGTTTTTCGTTGGGAGCTCCGTAAAATGAGCAAATCTCGTTCATCGACAGGAAAATAATGTTTTGACTTACGCTGGCCGGGAAACTTCATATGTAAATTATCGTGAATTAAAAGACTGCGTAAGTTTAGCCGCCAATATAGTCTCCGGCAATGGCTCGAACAACAGTAATCGATTTCAAATCAAAAATTAAGATATGCTTAACAGCAACATATGAAATCTAGCGCGTGAATATGGATGCAATAAAAATTAATTTTATAAAACCATTATATCCGTTCCAAATTTTTCAGTATTTCTAGCCCAAGACAAACTTGACAAATAAATCATCAATGCATATTGAATAACAAAAAAATCATGCCCGTTCTAAACAACTATTTTTATAACAATTACATATATTTTGGACTCATTCGATGACTGTTTTTTATGTATTTTGTAACTACTGTTTCGTAACTGCTTTTTTATAACTAAGAATATCGACTCATATCATAACGACAAAAATTCTTACAAAAAAAATCACATTTTGTATATCAATATCTCTGTCCCATTTATTTTTATCGAATACTGATAACTTTCCTGTCATATCCGAGTGCAATTCGTCCAATGCAATGGTTCGATTCTGAGTGAAATACATCCAGTTCAGATTGACCTCAATCCCTCAAGATGACTGCTCCAGATGAAGCTGTAACCGTCACATTCTTTCTGATAGAATCAGCAGCCTCAACAGAACAAGTGGTATTGAGAGATGTTAGAAAACCGAGAAGCAAACGCACAGAAAAAAGTTATCGTCGGCATGTCTGGCGGGGTTGATTCATCCGTTTCAGCTTTTCTTCTCCAGCAAC
Organism: Vibrio rubrogenes; assembly: GCF_059641415.1. Classification (NCBI taxonomy): domain Bacteria; kingdom Pseudomonadati; phylum Pseudomonadota; class Gammaproteobacteria; order Vibrionales; family Vibrionaceae; genus Vibrio; species Vibrio rubrogenes. Next base: position 84,392 of record NZ_JCARSY010000005.1, on the reverse strand, counting down.
AGGGCTATCAAGTTGAAGGTCTGTTCATGAAAAATTGGGAAGAAGATGATAACGAAGAATACTGTACAGCAGCCGAAGATCTGGCTGATGCTCAGGCTGTTTGCGATAAGTTAGGTATTTATCTTCATACGATCAATTTTGCTGCTGAATACTGGGATAATGTATTTGAATATTTTCTTGCTGAATATAAGGCAGGAAGAACACCGAATCCCGATATTTTGTGTAACAAAGAAATCAAGTTCAAAGCCTTTTTAGAATTTGCTGAAGAGATTCTGGATGCCGACTACATTGCCATGGGACATTATGTCCGTCGGACATTCCCGTCAGGTCATGACAAACCGCAAATGTTAAGAGGCTTAGACAACAATAAAGACCAGAGTTACTTCCTCTACACCTTAAGCCATGAACAGATTGCCAAAAGCCTGTTTCCGGTCGGTGAGCTGGAAAAACCACAAGTCCGTCAGATCGCTGAAGAACAAGGTTTGATTACCGCGAAGAAGAAAGATTCCACAGGTATCTGCTTTATCGGAGAAAGAAAATTTACCGATTTCTTGTCGCGTTATCTTCCTGCTCAACCGGGTAAAATAGAAACCCCTGAAGGTAAGGTCATCGGTGAGCATCAAGGGTTGATGTACCATACGCTGGGGCAACGCAAAGGTCTCCATATCGGTGGGCTCAAAGAGAGTAGTGAACAGCCTTGGTATGTGGCCGAAAAAGATTTACAACGCAATGTGCTGATTGCAGTACAGGGTTCCGATCATCCGCTGTTAAAATCAGAAGGATTGGTTGCCTCACAACTACACTGGGTGGATCGTCTCGTACCGGAAAGTCCGTTTCAATGCACCGTGAAAACTCGCTATCGTCAAACGGATATCCCATGTACCATCATCCCAGCCGATAATGATAAACTGAAAGTCATTTTTGATGAGCCTCAAATCGCTGTGACACCAGGACAGTCCGCTGTATTCTATCTCGGTGATGTCTGTCTCGGTGGCGGGGTCATCGAAACACGAATTCCATACACTGTATTATAAGATTCAGGAGTTTTACGTGGCGAACACAAACTATGACCGCACAATCGCTTTTGCAGGAATTTGTCAGGCAGCATTTCTGGTACAACAGGTTGCGAAAAACGGTTACTGTGATTCTGACGCCTTTGAAACTTCAATCAAAGCGATTCTGAACATGAATCCGGCCAGTACCATTGATGTGTTCGGACACGAAGAAAATCTCAAGGTCGGGCTTGAATGCCTGACGAATGGGCTGGACAGCACGCCATCCGGTAGTGAACTGACACGCTATATTATTAGCCTGATGGCCTTGGAACGTAAACTGAACAGTCGTCGGGATGCTATGTCGCAACTCGGCGATCGCCTCGAAATGCTCGAGCGCCAGTCGGCTCATTTTGAAATTCTAGATGAGCAGATGATGAGTAATATTGCGAGTGTCTATCTGGATGTCATCAGTCCGATCGGGCCACGAATTCAAGTCACTGGCACACCGTCCGTGTTACAACAAACCGCGAATCAACATAAAGTCCGAGCTTTGCTCCTTGCCGGGATCAGAAGCGCAGTTTTATGGCGTCAAGTCGGTGGTAAACGCCGTCATCTTATTTTTGGTCGGAAGAAAATGGTCGAACAGGCTAGAATTCTTTTAGCCCGAATTTAAAATATCTCGCGTTCAGGCGAACTAAATTCACTCTCAAATCTAACTCAATATCAATATTCAGGAGAAAAACATGGAACTGTCAGCACTGACTGCTGTTTCACCGGTAGATGGCCGTTACGGAAGTAAAACGATTGCGTTACGCAGTATCTTTAGTGAATATGGCCTCCTAAAGTATCGAACCATCGTTGAAATCCGTTGGTTACAGAAGCTATCCAACACCCCCGGCATTCAAGAAGTCCCTGCCTTCAGTCAAGAAGCAAATCATATTCTGAATGAGATCGCTGCCAACTTCAGTGAAGCGGATGCAGAAAGAATCAAAGAGATTGAGCGCACGACTAACCATGATGTCAAAGCGGTTGAGTATTTTCTGAAAGAGAAAGTATCGGCACATCCTGAATTGAATGCTGTGAGCGAGTTTATCCATTTCGCGTGTACTTCCGAGGATATCAACAACACATCTCATGCGCTGATGCTGAAAGAAGCCAGAGAGACCGTGATTCTCCCTGAAATTCGCAAAATTATCGATGCAATTCGAGTGCTTGCAGAAAAATACCGCGATATTCCCCTCCTCTCCCGGACACATGGTCAACCGGCATCACCAAGCACAATGGGCAAAGAGATGGCGAACGTCGCCTATCGTATGGAACGTCAGTACCGACAAATTGCAAATATTGAAATCTTGGCAAAAATTAATGGTGCCGTGGGTAACTACAACGCACATTTATCGGCTTACCCTGAATTGGACTGGCATCAGTTCAGTGAATCGTTCATCACAGAGTCTCTTGGCGTTACATGGAACCCATATACAACGCAGATCGAGCCGCACGATTATATCGCAGAACTATTCGATGCGATTGCCCGTTTCAACACCATCTTGATTGATTTTGATCGTGATGTCTGGGGTTATATTGCTCTGGGTCATTTCAAACAAAAAACCATCGCGGGTGAAATTGGTTCTTCGACGATGCCACACAAAGTGAACCCAATTGATTTTGAAAACTCAGAAGGTAACCTTGGATTAGCCAATGCCGTATTCACGCATTTGGCACAAAAACTACCAATTTCACGCTGGCAGCGTGACCTAACCGACTCAACCGTCCTGCGTAATCTCGGTGTGGGTGTCGGCTATGCGGTGATTGCGTATGGTTCAACATTGAAAGGTATCAGCAAACTTGAACTCAATCGTGAAGCATTGCTGGCCGAGTTAGACCAAAACTGGGAAGTTCTCGCTGAACCTGTCCAGACTGTTATGCGTCGCTACGGTATTGAAAAACCTTATGAAAAACTGAAAGAACTGACTCGCGGCAAACGCGTTGACGGACAAGCAATGCGCCAGTTTATTGAGGGGCTCGACATTCCTGAAGCAGAAAAAGCACGTCTGAAACAGATGACGCCAGCAAGTTATATCGGTCAGGCTATCGAACTCACAGATAAGCTCTAAGTTATTAACTTCTTTCTGAATTTGAAAAAGGCTTCCGTTTGGAAGCCTTTTTTACGTTTGAATTGAAGGTCGAAGAAAATCTCGCCCTCATATTATTTATAGCTGACGTAATGCAGCGATTCTTTTTTCCAGTGGAGGATGGCTCATCAAGAGTTCGGTCAGAGAACGCTTGCCATTGATACCAAATGCCATCATGGAACCTTCCAACTGAGATTCATGGCTCATTCTCAAACGTTCTAAAGCCGCAATCATTTTCTGTTTACCGACCAGTTGTGCCGCGCCTGCATCCGCATAGAACTCTCGACGGCGGCTATACCACATCGTAATGACACTGGCCAAAATACCAAATACGAGTTCCAAAACTATGGATACCAAAAAGTAAACCATCGGATTACCACTCTCTCCTTCATCGGAATCACGAGAAGAGACAATCCCGGCAATAAAGCGCGCCATAAAGATAACGAATGTATTCACGACCCCTTGAAGCAGCGTCATAGTCACCATATCACCGTTAGCAATATGGCTCATCTCGTGTGCCAGCACCGCTTCCGCTTCATCCCGGGTCATGTTGTGTAACAGCCCCGTTGAAACCGCAACTAACGAATCGTTCCGCTTTGCTCCGGTTGCAAATGCATTCATATCGGGTGAATCATAAATTGCAACCGTCGGCATACCGACCCCCACCTGTTTCGCCTGACGTTTCACGGTCTCAAATAACCAATGCTCGGTTTCATTGCGTGGATTCTCAATAACCATGCCACCGACAGAGCGTAACGCAATGCCTTTGGACATCAATAATGAAATCAATGACCCGCCGAAACCAAACACCGCGGCCAGAACCAGCAAACCGGACAAGCTCCCCGCTCTGATCCCTGTCACGGCATAAACCACATTTAAGACGATACTGAGCACCAGTATGACTGCAAGGTTGGTTGCCAAAAATAACAAAATGCGTTTCATGACTCACTCTCCCATGAGAAACATACACAAGTTGACCGTTCGTTGAATTCACGCCGTCACGATCTATTATTTAATTCTTATACAGAGCCAGCCGCCACTTTTATTCTTCGTCAATAAAGCGCACTGACCCATATATCCATAAAGTATGGTCGTCTATTTCAAAAACAAGGTGAAGCGGTAAATTGCAACATTTGATGACAACGCCTCTGACAATCTTCGTACATCTGAACGGTCACCATTCAGCGATAAAAACAGCCCTATAAATTAGACTTTAGTCTTATTGTCAATTCACGGAAAGACATCTACTTTTATCGTGTACGATGTCGTTCCATACATGATAAAAAAGGAAACCGTCATGTCAGAAGCTAACAACTATCAAATGGCTATTGATTTATTACGTTGTCATTTGGGTCTGTCCGAAGAAGAAGCGAAACAACAGCTCGGTATAGACCAACCGGTATATGAGCAGAAAAAACAAAATCAATCACATGCTAAGTCTGCTCAATATACTTATCCGGCAACCCACTAGTTAGTGTTTTTCTCTACAAAAGCCGTCATCACTCCAGATGACGGCTTTGGTTTTTGTGGTTCTTCCATCGACTTGTTGATCACATTTTCTGTGGAACATTTTCCGACCAGTCAAGCCTCATCTAAAAAGACAATTTCGATATCTACTGATATTTTTCATTCCGATCCAATAAATCACTTGAACCATAATCAGTAAAGCTCATATAATTATTTGAATTTTAGATATTTTATCTATCCGGGTGCTCATTATTCGGACAGTTTTGCCAACTACAACGGATCATAGCGACAGAACAATGCTTCGATTAAATGCCGAGGAACGGCCACACTGGCGGGATTTAGCTAAAAAATTCGGCTTTGGTTTTCATACCGCTTATGGTGAACCTTACTGGGACGAAACGGCCTATTACCAGTTTACACTCAAACAAATCGAAGATGACTTAGAGAAACCAACCGAAGACATCCATCAAATGTGTCTGGAAGTTGTGGATACCGTGGTCGGGAATGAATACTGGCTCCGGAAATTCCAAATCCCGGAACCCATGTGGCAAGGATTGTATGATTCATGGCAGAAACGCGAACCTTCCCTGTATTCTCGTGTCGATTTTGCATATAACGGTAAGCAACCTGCCAAGTTGTATGAAAATAATGCAGATACACCAACCAGTCTTTATGAAACGGCATTCTGGCAGTGGTTATGGCTTGAAGATATGGTGAACCACGGAAAAATCCGCCGCGATGCCGATCAATGTAATTTACTGCAAGAACTGTTGATCAGCCGCTTTCAACAGTTGGCAACCTATCAGCCCGGTCAAACACTTCATCTCTGTTGTTGTAAGGACTCCGTAGAGGATCGCGGTACCGTTCAATATTTAGAAGATTGTGCGAGAGAGGCTGGACTATCGACAGCCTTTGTTTATGTCGAAGATATTGGGCTGAACACTCAAGGTCAATTTACCGATTTAACCGATAAACCGGTTCATTGGATATTTAAACTCTATCCTTGGGAATTCATGTTTCGGGAAGAATATGCAGCCAATATTCAGGCGGCTTCGGTCAACTGGTTAGAACCCATGTGGAAGTCAATTATCAGTAACAAAGCGCTGCTACCTTTGTTATGGAAAATGTTTCCCAACCATCCGAATCTCTTACCGGCTTACTTTGCCGATGACAAAGATCTGGGCACGCTGAAAGATTATGTCATTAAACCGATTTTTGCCCGAGAAGGGGCGAATATTACCATCGTCCAGAATGGCCGTCAGACGCTCAGAACCGAAGGCCCATATGGCGATGAGGGCGTGATCTATCAGGCCTATCATCCTTTACCGAAATTCGGACAGCAGTATACCTTGGTCGGAAGTTGGTTGGTTAACCAAGAAGCAGCGGGAATTTCTATCCGGGAAGATGTTTCGCGGGTCACACAAGATATGTCGCGCTATGTGCCACATATCATTATTGACTGACACATATAACCGTCAAGCTGCGAGTATCATAACCCTTTTGACCAATAAAAACGATGTAGGGGTTGTTGTTTACCTTTGATAGTGACAAGGTAGCATTCAACCATAGATAACAAGATGAAATGCATCAACACTCCAGTCTTTCAGGCTGTCAATCACAGCCTGACTTTTAGTTGATTGTTCTTTCAGATACAAGGAGAAACCTATGTGGCAAATTCATGAAATGATGCCCATTCTTCAACACAACGACGATTGGCAAGTTCAAACTCAGGGAGATGCTCTGATTGTGACCAATGCTGACGGAATTCAAGCTTATATTGCGGTTGCAGGTGAACAGATCCTTGCTGAAGTGGTGTTATTTCCAGCCACACATGTCAAAGATCAGGCACAACTCAATGCACTGATTCTAAAAACGCACAAGATGTTTCCCCTTTCAACCATTGCGATTAACGAGATTAATCAGGCAGATTATTACGTGGCTTTCGGTGCATTGTCATCTCAGTCCAAAGCAGAAAGCATCCTCATTGAGGTTGAAACCCTGTTTCGTAATGTTGAAGCATTTATCGAGTTGTATCAGGAAGAGTTAATCACGGAGTAATATGATGAGTGTCTGGAAAAAATTATTCACCGCGATTAAAGGCGGTGCCAACGAAACCGCAGAAGCAATTGTCGATCAACAAGCACTGCGTATTTTGGATCAAGAAATTCGCGAAGCGAAAGCAGAGTTGAAACGTTCAGATGAAGCGCTGGTCGGCATTGTTGCGAAACGTAAGCTGTCCGAACAAAAAATTGCCTCGCTGGAACAAGGGATTACGGAATACGAATTACATGCTCGCAATGCCATGGAAAAAGGTGCTCAAGAGCTCGCTCTTGAATGTGCCCAAAAGGTTGCCGATCTCAGAAATGAATCTTCAATGGAAAATAACTATCTTGAAGAGTTCAAAAAATCTGAGCAAGTGATGCGGACCAATATCACGCAGGCGAAAAGTAAGCTCCGCCAGTTGGAACAGCAGATTGATGTGGTCAAAGCCAATGAAGCGGTGCAAAAAGCACAGAGTGCGGTTTCAGCGACGAATGTCGGTGCCAATGCCAAAATGCATACTGCCGTTGAGTCACTGGAGCGGATTAAGAAACGTCAGGCTGAACGGAGCGCTCAATTAGAAGCTGCCGCAGAAATGGCTGAAGAGAGTAGTAACCAAAGTTTGGATCGCAAACTGGCAGAAGCCGGCATTACTCCCGGCGGAACAAGTTCAGCCAGTGATGAACTTGAGCGTATCCTCAAAGGTGGTCAGTCATAAGGTCACGCTTTTGACAGGTTGGCAGTTGTGTTGAACAACTGCCACATGCAAAGTGATCCTCATTGCAACAGAATTAAACGATTATGCCTATCTTTATTCAATTAAGACGTTGGATATATACACAAATAAACCAGATGAGCGAGAAGAATATTATTCTCGCATTTGGTGGTTATCTGCTGATTAGCTGGCTAGGACTGAATGCTATAGGCGAGACAGCGATTACCCAATCATTTACCGATTTCGTCTACTACCTCGTAGTGACTTCTTCAACGGTCGGTTATGGTGATTTTTCACCAGCAACCGATGCGGGTAAATGGTTTGTCGCATTGTTTATCATTCCGGTCGGACTGGGGATCTTTGCCCTGACGCTCGGCCGTATCGCCACGCTGTTCATCCTATACTGGAAACGTAGTTTACTTGGCAAACGGAAAATTAAAGTGAATGACCATATTTTAGTATTGGGCTGGAACGAACAACGCACCCTTCACCTGCTCAATATGCTACAACACGAACAAGATACACCACGTCCGATTGTGCTGTGTGTCCGCCCGGAAATCGAAAATCCTCGTCCCGGAGAAATAGAATTCGTCCGCGTGACCAGCTTCACCGATCAGGCCGGTATGAACCGAGCCGGTGTTCAAAATGCAAGCTGTATCATCATTGATAATCCTGAAGATGATATTACCCTCTCTGCCGCTTTATTCTGTTCAGGCCAAAATCCGAATGCTCATATTCTGGCTTATTTTAATGATGAAGGGCTCAGCATTCTCCTGAAACACCACTGTCCGAATGTCGAATGCATTCCTTCCGTTTCTGTCGAAATGCTCGCGAAAGCAGCGGTTGACCCGGGGTCAAGTACACTTCACCATGAATTGCTCAGTTCAGAGAAGGGCATGACCCAATATTCAGTCATCTATCCGACCGGACAGGGCCAAACATCGCTTGAAGCATTATTCCTGCAATTCAAGCAGCAATATGAGGCTATTCTGATTGCGGTAGATCGTGGACAAGGAATTGAACTCAACCCACCACTGAATACATCGATAACCGGTGGTGACAAACTATTTTATATCGCTGAAAAACGCATTCATCAATTTCGGTGGTCTGTGTAACGTCGCTTAAATAAGCGTCCGTTATTCAGCTCGTCGTCATGACTTTAACCAAGGTGATACCATGTTTAGCTGGCTGAAGAACAAAGTAACCGATTCACAAACATCTGAGCCGACAGCGCCTGAAGTGCTCGGTTTCCGTCTGGGAGGTGCCTTTGAGTTTGATGCGCTCAAACTTAAATTAATCGAACCGGAACTGATTATCGAAGGTGTCTCATCCACACAACTGATTCAGGCTGTGGGAGAGATCCAACTGGACGCACAAACCCGCTTACTGCGTTTTTACACCGATGACGACGGTTATGTACAGGTCTTACAAGAAGGGACGCAAGACGCGGATGTCCGTGAAGTCAAAATGTTTTATTACTATGACACGTCACCGATCGACACCGAGAATCAATGGCAAACGCTTCTTGAAAGTGGCATCGTCAAAACAGAGTGGTCATTGGAAGATCATCAATTTCAAAAAGCCTGGGACAATATCGTGCCCGTCGCAATGACAGAAAAAACCTGGCACAAAGACGGTTCGATCACAGAGACCGATCAGTTCGTCATGGTTTACGAACGAGAAACTGAGTCTGGTTATTTTGAAGGCCTGATGGTAGCTGGAGAAGAAGTGATCAATCAGTACAACGCTGAACACTGTCTGGTATTAAGTACCTATTTTGAACTCACCCCGACCGATTTTAAAATCATTGGATAATCATTGCTGTATTAGGAAATATTTATGGAACTTATACGTCATTCACTCCTTGGACTAGGTAACTTTTCACTTTACTTTGTGATATCGCTGGTCTTTCTGATTCTGTTTAAGCTGATCTATGTGCGAATCACCCCTTATGATGAGTGGAAACTGGTCAAAGATGATAAAAATACCGCAGCCGGAATTGCCTTATCCGGTTCGATGATCGGCTTTTCTCTGGCGCTCGCCGGTGCTGCCAGCAACTCGGTGAACCTCGTTGACTTTTGTGTCTGGAGTTTGGTCGCACTGATTGCCCAAGTTGTCGCTTTTCTGGTAGTTCGCTTTGGTTTTATGCCAAAACTTGCAGAGCGAATCGAAGCCGGAGAAATCCCCGCAGCCATTTTGATGGCAGCGATGTCTATCTCTGTCGGTCTGTTAAATTCGGCCTGTATGACCTACTAGGAGCCGGATGATGAAGAGAAGTAAACAAGTCGTCCTGGCACACATGAAGAAAGACTGGCGTTGTGCCGCTTATGCCCCGATTACCGTTGTTATCGCCGGTCTTGCACTGTCCGGTTGTGGTGACAGCGGTAAGGATGCCGTCATCTATAAGAGCGTTGATGATTGTATCAACGATAACCCGAGCTATACCACTGAATGTAAGGCTGCTTACCAAAACGCTGTGTCTGAATCTACCCGGACAGCACCCCGCTACAATTCACTCAATGACTGTATTGCCGATTTCGGTGTCGATATGTGTCGTGCGGATCCGAATAATCACAGTTGGTTTATGCCCGCAATGGCTGGGTTCATGTTTGCCAGAATGTTAGACGGCCCCCGGTCTTACTATTCACAGCCGATGTTCTATTCCAATTACCCTAACAGCCCTTATTACCATCAGTGGCGCAGCGCAAGCGGGAATCATTACGGCAGCTCAAGCTATAGAACCAATCCGGTTAAGATTCATCGCGATCAAATGAAACCCAAACCAACCGTGACCCGGACAATCTCCCGCGGTGGTTTTGGCTCGACATCATCGGCGAAATCAAGCTGGGGTAGTTCATCAAGCCGCAGCTTCGGTTCTTCCAGCCGCAGCTGGGGAGGCTAACAGAGCGGTGGTTCAACGTGAGGAGAGAGTACAATCTCCTCCGTAATCCACACTCAATAAAAATGCCGAGAAAATCTCGGCATTTTTATCGTCATTGAGTCGTGATGAATCGATTTAAACCAGTAGCGGTTCTACATTAATAAACCGTCCCAATTCCTGACGCTTCGCACTGGGTACATAAGGGATCTCTCCCAGCTTCGGTGCGTTCATTTTCTGTTCCAGCATTTCAATAATATCGGCATAATGCTCAGTTCCCGGATTGATCCGGTTGGCGACCCAGCCGATAATCTCCAAACCGTCCGCCCGAATGCTTTCAGCGGTCAGCATGGCATGATTCAGACATCCCAGTTGGATACCGACGACCAATACCACCGGCACCTGTTCCTGTTTCACCCAGTCAGACAAAAACACCGTGTCTGATACCGGTACACGCCAACCGCCTGCGCCTTCAATCAAAACAATATCTGTATTGGCTTTATGCTGCGCTAACTTGTCACTTAATACCGAAAAATCGATCGCAACACCCGCATGTTTAGCTGCAATATGTGGTGACGTCGGCAATTCCAATGCATAAGGATTAATATTGTCATAATCACTCTGACAGGTAGAAACCTTAATGAGATGTAAAGCATCGGAATTACGAAAACCGGATTCAGTTTTCTCACACCCTGATGCCACGGGTTTATAACCTATCGTTTTCAAATCCTTGGCAGCAAGTGCCTGTAAGATCGCTTTTGATGCGACCGTTTTACCGACATCCGTATCTGTACCTGCAATAAATAGTGCGTCGATCATTGCTGAATAACCCCAAAACAAACCTGATAAGTAGCAGGAACTAGCCCATCTCGGTTGGCAAATGTTTGATATGCCGCCTCAACCTGAGCAAGCATCCGGTGACTGATTAGCCGATTCGTACGCTCGTCAATATGTGTTGCACCAATACCTTTTAGATCTTTCATTAGATGCATTGCTGAGTCGTACCAAAGCCCGAACGAACATAAGTCTATCTGATACGGTGTGCAGCCAGCTTGCGCTAACGCAATTTTTACCGCATTCCCAGAGATAAAGCGGTTTACATGTTGGGCTGAATCAACTTTCGCCCAGGCCTGTTCCAGTTCGACAAGAGAGCCTGCAACTAAAATAGAGAAGCAGCCCTTTCCTGCGGGTTTGAGAACCCGTTTGATTTCCCGGAATGAGACCGACAACGACTCACACCATTGCAGTGCTAAACTAGAGAACACAAAATCAACACTGTGATCGGCCAAGGGTAAAGCCTCAGCATCACAGTGACAGTATTCAAATCCGGACGTACCGCAACGCTGTCTGGCCTGCTCCAGCATACTCTGCGACAAATCGGCACAAATCACCTCAGCGCCACGCTGACGCATTTGTTCCGAAAAGAACCCTGTTCCACAGCCAAGATCCAAAACAACACAGCCGTGTAAATCCGGCGGTAGCTCATCGAGAAGTTGCTGTCCGACTTCACGCTGAAACGCCGCATGGCGATCATAGCTTTGCGCTGCTTTACCAAATGCTGCAGCAATACGCGCTTTTCTCTGGGAAACGGTCGATGATAAGGGTTGCTGGATCATTTCAATATTCACCGATAACCTCCATAACTTGCTGCAATGTCATTGCCAGTTGACGAACCTGAGCCTCACTATGCCCGGCCGTCAGGGTAACTCTTAATCTTGCTGTGCCTTCCGGCACCGTTGGCGGACGAATCGCACTCACCCAAATTCCCCGTTCCCGCAAGGCTGTCGCAAACCGTAAAGTACGTTCGCTACTGCCAATAATCAGCGGCTGAATCGGAGTTTGTGACAGCGACGCAGCCGCAACCCAAGGGAGATGAGTATGATATATCTCCTGAAGTTGCCGGAGTTTGTCTCGCCGCCACTGCTCCCGCTGAATCATTTCAATTGCCCGGCTCAGCGCATAAGCTTGTGCTGGTGGGATTGCTGTCGAATAGACATGATGTCTGGCAAACTGGGTGAGATAATCACCAGTGTCCCGATCACACAAGACCGCAGCCCCGGAGAGGCCGAATGCTTTACCGAAGGTGACCACCAGCAGATCAGGGTGAATTTCCGCAGCTGCGCAACTCCCCGCCCCATCTCGTCCCAGTACTCCGATACCATGGGCATCATCAACCATCAATATCGCCCGATGCTGCACGCAAGCACTCAATTCAGTTAATGGTGCACAATCGCCATCCATACTGAACACACCTTCGGTCACCACGACATTGGTTTGATCGGTGGAAAGCAATGCCGAGAGATGGTCCACATCATTGTGGCGGAAGCGCTTCATCGTGGCTGCCGAAAGTGTTCCGGCTTCCATCAGAGACGCGTGGTTCAACCGATCCTGAAGCAGTAAGTCACCCCGTTGTAATAAGGTAAACAAAACCGCTTGATTGGCGCTAAACCCTGAATTAAACAGAATCGCCCGTTCATATCCCAGCCATTCGCACAACATCGCTTCGAGCGTTTGGTGCGTCTGGTGAAACCCCGTCACTAACGGTGAGGCACCGCTGCCACACCCATAACGACTGAGACCTTCCTGCCATGCAGCAATCAGGGCCGGATCAGTGGCAAGCCCCAGATAATCGTTACTGGAAAAATTAAGATAGGTCTGTCCTTGATGAACGAACTGCGCCCCATTCTGGCGTGTAAGAGGTACCAGCTCCCGCGTCAATCCTCGCGAGGCGCGCTCAGCTAATGCGCTCTTCAGCCGTTGTTTAAATGCCGGCTTCATAGAACAGGTCATCTTTCCCGGGACGCGCCGCGACACGTTCGACGACTCGATCAAGTAACTCGTTTTCCTGAATTTCGTCCGGTTTCTGTACCACTTGCTGACGATTAATCCCCAGTTTACGGAACAGTTGCATGTCGCTGTCTTCCGCCGGATTCGGCGTCGTCAGTAATTTACAGCCATAGAAAATAGAATTTGCGCCCGCCATAAAACATAGCGTCTGCATTTGCTCGTTCATTTGTTCCCGTCCGGCAGACAAACGCACGGCAGACTGAGGCATCATAATTCGGGCAACCGCAATCAGACGAATAAAATCAAATGGATCCACATCTTCGGCGGATTCCAGCGGCGTCCCTTTAACTTTCACCAACATATTGATCGGCACACTCTCCGGTTGGGTCGGCAGGTTTGCCAGCTCAACCAGCAATCCGGCGCGGTCATCAGTGCTTTCGCCCATCCCGATAATGCCACCGGAGCAGATCTTCATCCCCGCATCCCGGACATGTGCCAGAGTATCAAGACGATCCTGATAAGTTCGAGTGGTGATAATGTTGCCGTAAAACTCAGGAGAGGTATCAAGATTGTGGTTGTAGTAATCCAGTCCGGCATGAGCCAGTTCCTGAGCTTGCTCAGCGGTGAGCATTCCTAATGTCATACAGGTTTCCAGTCCCATATCTTTCACACCGGAAATCATCTCTTTTAACAGCGGCATATCACGCGCTTTCGGGTTCTTCCATGCAGCTCCCATACAAAAACGGGTCGAGCCGGACGCTTTTGCTTTTTGGGCGGCATCCAACACTCGCTCAACCTCCATCAGACGTTCTTTATCAACATCGGTGCGATAATGAGCACTTTGCGGACAATATTTACAATCCTCAGGACATGCACCGGTTTTAATTGAAAGGAGTGTGCTGACCTGAACATAGTTATGCGGTTGATACTGACGATGTACTTGCTGGGCTTCAAACAATAAATCCATGAAAGGTTTATTGAGCAAAGATTGCACTTCTGCAACCGTCCAATCATGACGAACTTCCACGTGTATTCCTTCTTCTTATCAGAGAGACTTTTGTTGGCTAGTCTAAACAGAAGCGCTACACTGTCAACAAAATAAAAACCAATAGATTTACAACTGATTTAAATATGAACACAATAAATTTGAATTTCGACCGAAATCACATCTGGCATCCCTATACATCAACTATCTCACCTCTCAATTGCTATCCGGTCAGTCATGCTGCAGGGAATCGAATTCATCTGGAAAGTGGTGAAGTGTTGATCGATGGGATGTCTTCTTGGTGGGCCGCCATTCACGGTTACAACCATCCCCGGCTGAACACCGCCGTCACCGAACAGTTGTCACGCATGTCGCATGTGATGTTTGGCGGTCTGACTCATCAGCCGGCCGTGAGTTTGTGTCAAAAATTACTGCAAATGGTTCCCCCTTCACTCCAGCATGTCTTTCTTGCAGATTCAGGATCGGTTGCTGTTGAAGTGGCTTTGAAAATGGCGCTGCAATACTGGCATAGTCGCGGAGAATCCCGGCCGCGCTTTTTAACCCTTCGTCACGGCTATCACGGTGATACTTTTGCGGCCATGTCAGTCACAGATCCGGACAATTCGATGCATCGTCTCTATCGGGGGTTTCTGCCGGAGCATCTGTTTGCAACCTCGCCACAGACCGGCTTTTATGAGCCGTGGAATCCACAGGATATCGACGATTTTCAGTCTCAGCTCGAACAACATCACCAAACCATTGCAGCGGTCATCCTCGAGCCGATTGTTCAGGGCGCAGGCGGCATGCGGATTTACCATCCTCGCTACTTACAAGAAGTCAGAAAGCTGTGTGATCAGTTCAATGTCTTGCTGATTGTCGATGAGATCGCCACCGGATTTGGCCGAACGGGGAAACTGTTCGCGTGTGAACACGCGCAGATCGAGCCGGATATCCTCTGTATCGGTAAGGCATTAACCGGTGGTTATATGACGTTGTCAGCCACTTTGACCACTCAGCACATTGCCCAAACCGTCTGTTCCGGAGAAGCGCAATGTTTTATGCACGGCCCGACATTTATGGGCAATCCGTTAGCCTGCGCAGTTGCCGAAGCGAGCTTGAGTCTGATTGAAACGGGCGATTGGCAAACCCAGGTGCAGCAAATCGAGCATTTTTTTGCCACTCATCTGCCACCGCTGCAACAGTACGGGATGGTGAAAGATGTCCGTTGGCTCGGTGCCATCGGCGTTATAGAAACCCATCAGGCTGTCAGCATAGAAGCTATTCAAGCTCATTTTGTCAGTCAGGGGGTGTGGATTCGTCCCTTTGGCCGATTAATTTACCTGATGCCGCCTTACCTCTCGACCGCTGATGATTTGGCTCAGTTGGTGCAAGCCATTGAACAGGCCTTGCAACAACCGGCACTATTTTTTCAGTGATTCATTTTTCAGAACTCCGAACGGATGAATGATCATTTAGTGGGCTGGGCGATACGCCTCGCCCATGTCTACGACTATCGATCTTGTGCTGATAATCTTCGTGAATCAAAGCAATTCAACACCATTGCCAACAGCCAGCCGCAAAACAACCCTCCAGCATTGGCTGCCAAATCCAGCCACTCTCCGTAACGATTGACGTAAGGTTGAACCAGCTCAATCCCGCCACTGTAGACCAATAAAGCGACACCGATCCATCCCCAACACCGGGGTTGCCGCAATGCCACCGGAAACATTAAAACGGCATAACCGATCAAATGGTGGGTTTTGTCTGTCCCCGGAACACTCGGTAAGGTGGCAAGCGGCCACAATGACAAAACCGTGATAGCGACAAGGATCAATCCCGTGATGATTAACCAGTATTTTTTCACTATTTGTAATGATCTGATAATAAGGGACATGAATACGCTCTAAACTGACGTGAATGCAATATGGCGCTTATTCTCCGCGGATGTCAGGGCCAAGGCAAATATTTATTTAGGGTGGTCAAACGATTGCGTTATCGTTCACCTTCCCAAATCTTTTGGCAAGGGATTGAACCGATATTTTCTGCTGCTATAGTGCCCGCCAATGAACCAGACAAGGGTCACAAAATGAATGCAAATACAGTAGAAATCATTGGTTACGCCGCCTCACTGATGGTGGCACTGTCATTTACAATGAAAGATATCGTCAAACTACGAATCGTCAACTGCATCGGCTGCCTGCTATTCGTCACTTACGGTCTGATTATTGATTCATGGCCCGTGACACTTGCCAACCTGTTTATTACCGTTGCCAACATTTATTATCTGCACAAAGCACGCAGAGAGGCCCATCAGGTATCGGGCAACATTTAACTGTCAGAGCATTACACCAAGTTATCCTTATTTTATCAGCACGCAACTTATCAACGTACAACCATGGATAGTGGTTGGCCATAGGTGTCTTATTTCAGAGAAATGACACAATTGAAACGCTATCCATTGCTCAGAATGGTACATTTGACTCTACCACAATCAGTTTATTCGGACTTATGTACAACAGAAATTTAACGCTCGATATTTTCAAAATCGTCTTGGCTCTCATGGTCATCGGTATCCACAGCAATTTTCTCAGTGAACTGACCACTGAAGGGTACTACCTCATTACCGCCGGTATTTTCAGAATTGCGGTTCCGATTTTCTTCATTATCAATGGTTATTACTTTATCTCCATAGCCTCTACAGACAAGTTGCTCCAATGGAGCAAAAGAGTCGCAATCCTCTATCTGTTCTGGACCATCTTCTATGCTTATTTTTGGCTCAAACCACTCACGCTAAATTTCGTCGGGATGATGAGCGTGGTTGAAACACTCATCGGTGGCTATCACCATTTATGGTATTTAATTGGCATGCTTGGCGCAGGGCTAATGACCTATGTGTTCAGAGAACAGACACGAACAGGCATACAGCTTGCGTTACTCTGTTTTGTGTTGGGTGTGATGGTGCAGTACATCGGCAATTACCATCTGATGCCTTCGACATTTGCCGATGAGATCTTCAACATTGGTTTCACCCATCGCAATTTTTTATTGTTAGGCTTCCCGTTCTTTTATCTCGGTTTCTTCATCCGCAAACATCAACTGTTTGCCCAAACATCGACGAGTACACTCTTCCTTGCAGCCCTAATCGGCATCGGACTCCTATTGGGAGAAAGCTGGTACAACCTTCATCAGCCGGCTCGTACCGGGGTGTTTGATAACTATCTTTCGCTGATATGGGTCTGCCCGGCATTATTTCTGCTGGTCATGCGTTCTCAGCGCACCACCAACAACAAGCATCTGACCCATTTTTCGACGGCCATTTATTTGATCCATCCATTCGGTCTAAGTGTTCTGACGAAAATTCATCCGTGGGAAAATACGCCTATGGCAATTGGATGTGTGCTGCTGTCCATGGCTTTCTCTTTGGTACTGATACAGGTGTATAAACGGGTGGGTTATATTCTTTAGTATAAATCACGCTTTAGCATAAATTACGCGGGCATTCTCATTGCGAAATGTAAGCCCGCGCTTTTCACTACACCGTGACAAATACGTTTTTACCTAATTCATCTCAAACTGTTGATCCAACCAGTTGAACGCGGCTTCCTGCATATCTTCGGTAAAAATATGTCCCTTATCAGGCCAGATTCGCGTATTGAGCTTATCCTCTGCCCCATTGGCCCGCCACACCTGATGCAGTTTATCGAATGCTTGTTGGACAGAATCGACGGGAAACAATGGATCTAATCCTCCGGCAAACACCAACATCGGCTTCGGTGCTGCAATGGCAGCAACATCGGGATAATCCAGATAACGAGCCATATATGGGTGTAACATCGTAAATGCAGACTGCCCTTTGAGCTGATTATTACCGGGCACCATCAACCCTTTCATCGTCCCCATCCATGAATCAACGATACTCGCGGTGATGTCTTCCGATAACGCTGCCACTTGCCAAGAGCGGAATGCCCCCATGGAGAAACCGACGGATGCGACTCGTGACTTATCGACTTGCGGCCGACTCGCCAGAAACTTCGCGGCCCGCAAATCATCCAGCGCAATAATCCCCGCAAACGAACTGCCTAAATTAAATAAGTTCGAGGCCAGCGCCTGTTGTGAGTCGGTTCTAAATCCTTCAACGGAGCGATCCCCCCACCCCAGCGCATCGATAGATAAAACCACGTAACCACGTTTTGCCAATTCATCACCGGGAAAACGATCGGTAAAATAGCGATGCGCCCATTCGCGTGATGACGATAAACGGGCATCATCTCCCCAAGTCTCAACAAACTTCTCTTTACCGATATCAAACCGCGCACCGTGATCATGTAAAAATAGAGCGGCAGGGAAAGGCCCGTCTCCCTTTGGGGTTAACATCAATGCCAGCACCCGACTCTCATAACTGATATTGAACACAACTTTCTGGGCGATATAGCTGCCTCGATCGATCTGGTCAATCACCAGCGGATTAAACGGCGTGTCATCCCGATAAGGTAAAATAATTTCCTGTGCTTTTGCCTTTGCGATACTGTGCCACACCTCTGGATTGTATCCGTCATGCCAAGCAAGTTGGTACGGCATCCGCGCCGCTTTCAATTTCTCATAAAACAGCGGAAAGCTATTATCCGGTGAATCAATTTCTTGCGTAACGTAATCCGGCCCTGTCGGGGCATGATGACTATGAGCAAATACGGCTGAGCTGGTCAGCGTGATCATGCTCGTTATAAGTATGGTTTTCATCAACTGATTCATTTGACTATCCTTAAACGGAAAAGAGCGCTGAACCGCATACACTCGATCTATTTTTTAAAATTGAAACGACGTTTTACTTTACAGGAAAATAAAGGAGCGAGTGAGTTAGCAGGATCACAATCAGGCGAATTGATCGTCATTCATCCTCTCGCCATTTATTTATATGAGGTTTTACCTATGCCATAGATAGATATAATCGAATTTACTAAATGATAATAATTATCAATAATAATCATATCGAAGCAGATGATTCAGGTTGGACACCCCATGAAAAAGACCATTAGTTTTGCAGCCATTCACTTCAGTATTGCGTTTACCGTTGCCTATATCTTGACTGGCGATGTGATTCTGGGAAGTTTAATTGCCATGTTAGAGCCCATGATCAATACCGTGGCATTCTATTTTCATGAAAAAGTATGGTCTCAATATGCACCGCTACAGCGTTATGCTTCCGCACCACATATTAAAACGGCCAGTTTCGCGGTGATCCATTTCAGTGTCGCCTTTAATGTAGCTTATCTACTGACCGGTAGCTGGCTGATCGGTGGCGTCATGGCTCTGATTGAGCCTAGCATCAATACCTGCGCCTATTACTTCCACGAGAAAGTGTGGCAAGGAAAAGCACAACATCAACCATGGCAGTGTGCTCACCACAGCGCGGTAACACCATCGTAGTCGTGTGCCACATGAGGGGTGATGTCTATCACAAAATCTGTTAATATGACGCTTATCTATTAAGTTGGCCGCAAGGCCAGCTTTTTTCATATTCACCACTCAATCTGGAATTTCCTGTGCTATCAACTGCAAACATCACCATGCAATTTGGCGATAAGCCATTATTTGAAAACATCTCCATTAAATTTGGTCACGGTAACCGTTATGGTCTTATCGGCGCGAACGGTTGCGGTAAATCCACCTTTATGAAAATTCTGAGTGGTGAACTAGAACCTTCCGTCGGGAGTGTTGCAACTGATCCCAATGAACGGATGACCAAGCTGGGACAAGACCAGTTTGCATTCGAAGCGTTCTCCGTCATCGACACCGTGATTATGGGCCATAAAGAGTTGTGGGAAGTCAAAGAAGAACGCGACCGCATTTATGCATTGCCTGAAATGTCAGATGAAGACGGCATGCGAGTTGGTGATCTGGAAACAGAATTTGCCGAAATGGACGGCTACTCAGCCGAAGCCCGTGCCGGAGAACTGTTGCTCGGACTGGGAATCCCGGAAGCACAACACTTTGGGCTGATGAGTGAAATCGCCCCGGGCCTGAAACTGCGGGTGTTGCTGGCTCAGGTTTTATTTGCCGAACCGGAAATCATGCTGCTCGACGAACCAACCAACAACCTGGACATGCATACGATCTCTTGGTTAGAGCAGACGCTGCTGGCTCGCAACTGTACCATGATTATCATCTCGCATGACCGCCATTTTCTGAATACCGTCTGTACCCATATGGCCGATCTGGACTATGGTGAGCTTCGCTTGTTCCACGGTAACTACGATGAATATATGATTGCCGCAGAACAGAGCAGAGAACGTCTCCATGCTGACAATGCCAAGAAAAAAGCACAAATAGCGGAATTGCAAACCTTTGTCAGCCGTTTCTCAGCAAATGCATCAAAAGCCAAACAAGCCACATCACGCCAGAAACAGCTTGAAAAAATTCAGCTTGAAGAGGTCAAACCTTCCAGCCGTCAGTCACCGTTTATTCGATTCGAGCAGGAGAAACCGCTGTTTCGTAATGCGCTCGAGGTCAACGCCCTCAAACAAGGGTATGGTGACAACATTCTGTTTAGCGATGTCAATCTAATGGTCGAAGTCGGTGAACGGATTGCCATTATCGGGGAAAACGGGATCGGGAAATCAACGCTGTTGAATACACTGGCAGGTGTTATTGCTCCGATGTCCGGTGAGATCAAATGGTCAGAAAACAATAATATTGGTTTCTACGCGCAGGATCATGCCCATGAATTCAGTGAAGACCTTAGTTTAATGGATTGGATGGGACAGTGGAAAAAAGAAGGCGATGACGAGCAAACCGTGCGCAGTATTCTGGGTCGGATGCTATTTTCACAAAATGAGATTAAGAAGTCAGTGAAGGTCATCTCCGGTGGAGAACAAGGTCGCATGTTGTTCGGTAAGCTGATCATGCAAAAACCAAATATTCTACTGATGGATGAGCCGACCAACCACATGGATATGGAATCGATTGAGGCCCTGAACTTAGCACTCGAAAACTACCCGGGGACGCTGTTATTTGTCTCTCATGACCGTCAATTTGTTTCCTCAATCGCAACCCGCATTATCGAAATTACCAAAGATGGCGTGCATGATTTCCACGGTACTTACGATGAATATCTGGCGAAACAAGGTCTGATCGGCTAGTCAAACTCAGATTGGCTGGATATGGGGAATCGGGACGTGAGTGCCGCGGATCTCCTGCTCAGCCAACTATTTTACATTTGAATCACCCGCACACTCGACTGGACTGTCCCCGCATAACCCCCCCGATCCACAACTACATGCCAATGCCCTGAATAAGGCACCAGAAACATACTCACCGTGTCCGTCATATGGCCGCCATTATATTTATAATTGCGACGTTGCTTGTATTTTTGAAAATTGTCATCATCGAGCAGAAGTACATTGGCTGTATTATTTTTCAATGTCACTTCTATTTTCTGCCCCCGCTCACAAATATTAAGATCGTAATGGGTAAATTTCATTATCTCTCCAAAAATACATATTCGAACCGACCTTATTGATCGAAGATACATATTCAATCACTCGATCATATTGAATTTTTCGTCATAGATCACGGAATAAATAGATAACAAAATCATCTCTATAGCACAATCTGAAGTATCAATATTGTTTAATCTCTCTCGAAAATTTTTAATTGATATGCAACCCAGTGATAAAAACTGACACTTATTATTGAATTGATTTCATATCATATCAATTGATCGCGGTTTTCAATTCAATTCCATATAAAAAATAATGAAAAGGCAGATGGTCTGAGCAGATTGATGTTCAAAGAAGGGATTATATATTTAAAAATGAAGGTTAAAAAATAAAGGGCAATTGATGACTCATTGCCCTTCATTCAGTCATATATCAAATTAAAAATAATTGCTTAAGCCCTAAAGACACTACAATTAAAACAACCGGGATTGCCGTTATGAATTTGTAGATAGTGCACCTGATCGTTTTTAAAATTATTGCGGATAACTTCTTCCAGAGCGGGGCCTTGCACCGTCTCAGCATGAACCATCATACTGTTCACATCATAAGCTCTCACCGATAATAATCGAGTCTGCAATATTTCAGGAATTTCGTTAATCGCCAGTTCAACCATTGGTTTATTCGCCCGAACGAAAATAGGCCCCGTTGCGCGATAAGGTGATTTGACATCATGATACGGATAGTGAATTAAAAGGATTTTCTCACCAACTTCAGCTTCTTGCAGCGTCACTCGACAAGGATAACCCGGTTTTTCATCAGCAGTAAGCCAACAGCCATTCACCTCGGCCAGTTGTTCTTCGTCCATCTGCAAATACTGAGAAAAATATTTCTCATCAAGCGCTTTAATTATAAAATCAGTGTTCATATTCACTTCCTTTTATCATTCAATGAAATCCATCAAATGAGCCTACTTATTCAATGTTGAGGGCTGTTTTAGTTTTTTCGCCAACGATTCTGCCAGAATAACCGGTTCAATCATGGGAGTACTATCCAATTTAAAATACTATCCAATTTAAAAAAGGTGACTGCTGATATTTACCTGTTATCAACATCAATATGGTTGTCCCCCTGCTGGCTCACAGTACCGTGTCAGTTAACGAGATTTTATCCAGTTAAAAGCAGCTTCAAGCCCTGTATCTATGCCATTCGTGCGATCATTTTTCGAAAAGAATGACGTAGTGATCGCAGGGGGAATGCCCACTTGATCATACGATACCCGATCGGCTGATAAAGTCTTCATATTCGAAATACCAAAACGAAAGCCATTGGGAAGCGTTTTACCCAGGCTACCCGATAACATCCCCTGTGTTCTTTCACCAATCAATGTCACTTGCTCCGATACACTGAGCATGAGTGTCGATAACTCAGCAGCGGATGCTGTCGTGTTACTGATCAGGACGGCAACCGGCTTTCTATAACCCGGGGATCGTGGATCAAGATAAATGTCATGCTCGGGTTCGAATCCAGCGCCGTCACGGGCACTCTTGATATATCCTAAAGTTGGTTGATCAACAAAATATTCGGCTAAAGCTCTTGCAAGATAAGCATAACCGCCGCCGTTAAAGCGCAGATCAATCACCATACCATCGGTTAATGCAAAATCATCCATAATTTGGGTCATCGTTTGCCTGAACACGGCTAAAGTCTCGGCATGGTCATTGCCTGCTACAAAATCACTCCATCCATCAATATATAAGTAACCAATATTATTATCCTTTCCCTTTCCCCAGATAATATGTTCACCTAGAGCACCCGATAAATTAAGCTGATTGGTGATAATAGACTGAATGAGCACCTCATTATCATCAATATACTTTTGAATCGCCGTATTTTCAGATTCGGTGAAAGGTGCAACCAGGCCATTATCATCAATATATTCTTGCCGTAATCTGTCGAATAAAACCGGTCGATCCGATTGCCTGAACCGAGCCAGCTTATCCTGATCTAAGACATACACATGCCCGTTCTGTAATGGGGCGATGACTGCTGACATAGTATCGAAAAGTTCATCTCGCGTTGAATTTTCCGAAATCTGACTATGAGCCTGCAGTGTGATAGCAGTCCAATCAACATCAGGGATATCTAAATTGTAATAATATTCATCAAAGGTCTGTAAAAAGATATCCAAGTTTCTGATCGGATCGTTTTCCATCTCATTGACGATACTCAGATTGGTTAGACAGCTATCAGGTAACTCAGCATGTTTCACATACTTGATCGTGTAATCTGTCGGATAAGCATTCAAACCCGGATAAGTAAAGCTGACTAATTGATCATCGACCTGTTGATAATGTTTTTCAAATGTAGCCTTGCTTAATGTCTCTTGGTTTGTTAATACACAATAATCCGAAGTAAATTCATAATGTGTTACCGAATCAGACATAATTTTCAATACAGAACCATAACTCTCTGAGACCCATATTCCTTGTGCAAAAAAATTATGATTTTCATGATAACAACCACTTAAAATAAATATTGAAGTGATTGTGCTCCCTCTTATTAATTGTTTCATTTTCCACTCGCCATCCGTTATTTACCGTAATGAATAAGTTAACGGATTCTGCGCGGCCTTTGTGTAGCAGTTTGTCTGTAAATTAAGACCAAAATAAACAAATAAAGCGAGTCAATAATATTTTATGCACCTAGATTATCTTTAGGCATTATTCCAATGACAATCTTCAAATTCAGGTAAAAACTAATTATACCCTTGATTTTTATATGATAAAGATAGATTGCGTTTATTTGTCCGACTGATGTTCACGACTGAAATCACAATATAGCCAGACCATACGATCTAAAAACCAACTTTTTGCAAGATAAGTCACCAGCACCGATAAAATACAGAGCTGTATATCGTACTGATAAACGCCCCACCCCGCTAATATGAGCCCAAGCGTTGACGTCAAATGGAGAATAATAAATAAAGGCAATTGATGCTCTTTAGGCAATGGTTCTTTATCCCGGTTTAAATAAATTCGTTCCCCAAGCACGGACTTCGTTGCCCAGCTTTGTAACGAGAGCGGTTTCGGAAATAAGATCGGATTTAAAAACATCCACACCAACGACATCACCAAAACAGAGATACTCCACCAGACACTCCACTCTCTCAATAAACCCGCAATAATAAAAAGTGGTAAAACACTATATCGGGTCCAGACACTCCACGGATTGGCATGTCTGTCCCACCCGTTGCCATCTAAATGAAACAGTGTCGCTAATTTACGTTCAATGGTCATTTTTCACCTACCTATCATATCAATTCATCATAAAACGGATCACACCGACAAAAAGCGATGCGTTTCCAGCAGAGCAATCCTTATGTCCGACTTGGGAACTTAAAAGTAAATCGCGCGCCCCCCAAATCAGATCGTCCGGCACATACCGAACCTTGGTGCCATTGTGCGATATGTTTGACAATCGCTAACCCAAGTCCATGCCCTGAAGCAGTATGACTTCGCGCGTTATCCAATTGTTCGAATGGTAAGAAAATCCGCTCCCAATCGCTTTCATCAATCCCGATACCATTATCACAGACGTCAATCACGAACATATCCGTCTCCGCAACAAATGATAAACACACCAACACGGTGGTTCGGGTATATTTACATGCGTTGATTAATAAGTTACTGAGCGCCCGTTTCATCGCAGTATGGTCAATCAGTGCCAGCTTATTGCTTGCTTCTGGTGCAATCTGCAATTGATAATTGATGTTCGGATAGAGTTGAAAGACACTCACACATTCATCATCAATCAATTGGGCAAGATTATGTTTAGCAAAGGAAAGTAATTGACTGTCGCCACTATAACGCGATAAAACCATGGTCTGGTTAATTAAACTGTCCAAGTCTTCAAGGCTTTTAGAGATCGATATTTGATACCTTTCCTTTTCTGTCTCCGTCGTGGCGCTAGATAACATCTCAAATGCAAATCTCAGACGATAAAGCGGGGTCCGCAAATCATGTGCAATGGCATTGGTGAGGGTTCTCTGCCCTTTCAGCAATTGCTCGATCCTATCCGCCATGCGGTTAAAAGCATTCCCTAAGGTCGCCACCATCGAAATCTTGTATACCACCGCCCGGCTATTCAAATCACCATTGCCGAATTGCGATGTCGCCGCCAGCAGGTTCTTCAAATCCCTCCATAGCGGATAAGTCCAGAAAAACATACACACCGAAATTGAGAGTACGAAAACAAGTACCAACACAATGATCACTGACGAGCTAATCGAGGACATCGGAATTAAATTGGCTAAAAGGAACGAGTCCCCGTCACTCAGTTGGATATAAAATGTAATTTCATCGGTTGGGTTGGTTCGCCAGAAAAAAGAATGTGTCGCGAGTTGATTCTGTTCGGTTTGACTGAGCTTGATCTGATTTCTTTTGACAATTTGTAAATCAAACGGAAAGTTATTTGAAATGTCACGCAACAGCGTCGGCCAATGTTCTCGTTCAGTCGCTGCAAACTGTTCCTGAAGCAAATACACAGTCCCCTTTGAACCTCGCCGTATTTTTTCTGCTTCTGAAGAATCAACAAATATTTTTAGGATGAAATGACTATTGCCAATCTTCTTAATTAAAAATTCAGGTTCTTCATTGAAAAAAATAATTTGATGCCGTTCGATTTCTTCTCGGTTCAATGACCCAAAGTTAGTCTTATTGATATCAAGTAACTGAAGCGAGAAACCGAAATGTTGACTCAATTGATCAATATCTTGCTGCCAGGTATCGATCGGTATCGTATCAAGCCGGGACTCAATCAAAGTAAATGTTCCTTGGTAGATCCGTTCATACCGCTGCCCTTCGATATAATTATTAAACGACAATATGGGATTCAAAGGACTTGGGTAGAGTAGAAAAAATAAGGGGCCGAAGACCAGAAACCATAGTCCTAAAAATGACTTTATCATCGAAATTCACTCACTGTATACGCACAATTGATAACCAATCCCTCTGACAGTTTTTATCAGATCGCCACTATTCTCCAATTGAATTTTTTTTCTTAATCTCGATATTCTGCGGTCAATTGAACGATCGATACCATCATATTCAAATCCTCTGAGTCGATGAATCATTTCGTCTCTGGAAACAACTTTCCCGATAGACTGAGCCAATAAAACCAATAATTCAAATTCAGCACTGGTTAAATCAACACTCATCTGATTGATTGTGACGCTTCGGCTGACAAGGCTAATTTTCAGAGGGCCGAATTGATACTCAGATTCATTGTTCACGACACTTGGGATGATATGTTTTGCCGTATAATCTCTTTGGGTACAACGCAATAATGCATGAATACGGCTCAATAATAGTTTCGGTTGTACTTGTTTCACTACATAGTCATCGGCACCGACTTCCAATCCCATGACCTGATCAATATCGTCTTCTAAAGCCGTCTGCATCAATATGTATCCTTGGTATTGATTGCGGATTGATTTACAGACCTCCATCCCATTCATTCCGGGAAGTAAGATATCTAAAATCACCAAATCGGGATGAATGCTAAGAATTGTCTTGACTGCATCAATCCCATTATCGACGGTCACAACATTAAAATTATAGCGACTGAGGAAATCTTTCATAAGCTCGGCCAACTCAATGTCATCTTCAACCAGAACAATCGTTTTATTGCTGATCATATCCATCATATTTGTATCTATCATAGAATAGAAATCGTTGAGTCATCGGTTGAAATTATATTTATTTCAAATAGTTAACATCAATAACTCAACCCCGAATATTACCTGAACCTATTAATATATAGGAATAGTATATCCATTCTATTTTTCGTTGACTGTGACTATTTGTGACATCTCCTGCTCATCGCTCAGGTACTCACATGCAATGAATCTCCCCTGTTACGGAGCACTCATTGCATATACAAAGCGCATAAAAAAGCCGGGATCTGATTCCCGGCTTTCATCTATGATTCATGTTAGGGTTGAATAATGCTTATCCGATGTGAGTCAGACCACCCATATACTTGCGTAGCACCTCAGGAATCGCAATACGCCCATCCGCTTCTTGATTATTTTCCAAAATCGCAACCATTGTCCGGCCAACGGCAAGACCGGAGCCATTCAGGGTATGCACCAACTCGGTTTTTTTCTCACCTTTGCGGCGGAAACGCGCCTGCATCCGACGTGCCTGAAAATCCCACATGTTTGAACAAGATGAAATCTCACGATAAGTCTCCTGTGCAGGCACCCAGACTTCCAGATCGTAAGTCTTACGTGCCCCAAAGCCCATATCTCCGGCACACAGAATCACTTTACGGTAAGGCAGCTCTAATAACTGAAGCACTCTTTCCGCATGACCCGTCAGTTCTTCCAAGGCATTCATTGAATCTTCAGGGCGGGTAATCTGTACCAGCTCGACTTTATCAAACTGGTGCATCCGGATCAGGCCGCGGGTATCCCGACCATAAGAGCCCGCCTCAGAGCGGAAACACGGTGTATGTGCAGTCATCTTCAGCGGCAGTTCAGATTCATCCAGAATTGAATCACGGACTAAGTTCGTCAGCGGAACCTCCGCAGTCGGAATCAGCGACAAGCGACGCGGCTCTTCATCACTGACTTTTTCTACCAACGGTTCCGTATGAAACAGATCTTTGCCGAACTTAGGCAGTTGCCCTGTACCATACAGCGTATCGGCATTGACCAGATAAGGGACATACATTTCGGTATACCCATGCAAATCCGTGTGCAGGTCAAGCATAAACTGAGCAATCGCCCGGTGCAGACGAGCAAACTGGCCTTTCATCACGATAAACCGGGCACCGGTAATTTTAGTTGCACTGGCAAAATCCAGGCCGTCACCCATTTCACCTAAATCAACATGATCCTTAACTTCAAAATCATATTGCTTCGGCTCACCCCAGCGGGAAATTTCAACATTACTCTCTTCATCCAGCCCATCCGGTACCGCATCATCAGGAATATTGGGGACCGACAATGCAATATCTTCCAGCTGTTTCTGTACCTGATCCAGTTCGACTTTACGGGCGTCCAAATCACTGCCCAGAGAACCGATTTGCTGTTTGATCGCTTCCGCGCCGTCTTTATCACCGGCCGACATCAGTTGACCGATCTGTTTCGAAATGGAGTTGCGAGTGGATTGTAAATTTTCAACTTCGACCTGAATCGATTTACGCTTCTCTTCAAGTTGACGAATGGTCTCTACGTCGAGGGTAAATCCGCGACGCGCCAGTTTTACTGCTGTTTCATCCAGCTCTGTGCGAAGTAATTTAGAATCCAGCATTGCTAATCCTATGCTTAATGGGTTGTAAAAAGCGCTCTGTTCTGTACCAATCAGATGGTCACAGCACAAAACGTCATGAAAATTGACATGCCCAGTCCCCTGACAGATAGCCTGACAGATAACCTGAAGCAATTTGGGTATAAGAGATTAACGAAAAGTGGCTATTTTTCATAGCGCTTTCGTGTGCTTTTTGCGTCTAACTCAGCCAGATATTTGAGTTTCTCGTTGATCTTCCCTTCCAAGCCTCTTTCTGAAGGATGATAATAGCGGGTGTCTGCCATTTCCGGAGGGAGATATTGTTCTCCGGCAGCATAAGCGCCCGGCTCATCGTGCGCATAACGATATTCATCACCATAGCCCATGTCTTTCATCAATTTTGTCGGTGCATTGCGTAAATGAAACGGGACGTCATACTCGGGTTCATCACGGGCGTCCGCCAAAGCCTGCTTCCATGCGGTGTACACGGCATTGCTCTTGGGGGCACATGCCAAATACACAACGGCTTGTGCTATCGCTCTTTCGCCTTCTGCCGGGCCGACACGCGTAAAACAATCCCATGCGGATAAAGCAACCTGCATTGCCCTTGGATCAGCATTACCAATATCTTCCGAGGCAATCGCCAGTAAACGACGGGCAATATACAGCGGATCGCAGCCAGCTGCGATCATCCGTGCAGACCAGTACAGCGCACCATCAGGGTTTGAACCGCGAATTGACTTATGAACCGCAGAAATCAGGTCGTACCATATGTCACCCTTATTATCGAAACGAGCAACTTTTTCCCCCGCCACTTCCGCCAGCAAGGACAAATCGATAACCTTTCTTCCCGTCGTATCTTCATCGGCCATGTCATATAACAATTCCAGATAGTTCAGCGCCATCCGCGCATCCCCCTGAACCAATTCTGCCAGACGGTCTAATACCTGATCCTTAAAATCAGCGGCAATCCCACCAAATCCTCTCGCC
Organism: Vibrio rubrogenes; assembly: GCF_059641415.1. Classification (NCBI taxonomy): domain Bacteria; kingdom Pseudomonadati; phylum Pseudomonadota; class Gammaproteobacteria; order Vibrionales; family Vibrionaceae; genus Vibrio; species Vibrio rubrogenes. The sequence continues at coordinate 54,675 of NZ_JCARSY010000005.1, read as the reverse complement.
TCATCAGTCACCGCCTGTCGCAAGGCATCGGTAATATCCTGTGTATTGAGTGAGGTCAGCTTATACACCCGCGCTCGGGAGAGCAGTGCGTTATTGAGCTCAAATGAAGGGTTCTCGGTCGTCGCACCGATAAAGGTGATCGTGCCATCTTCAATATGCGGCAAAAAAGCATCCTGTTGCGATTTATTAAACCGATGCACTTCATCCACGAACAAAATGGTACGGAAACCTGCCAGTTGATTTTCCCGGGCACGCTCAATCGCAGCGCGAATATCTTTCACCCCGGAGGTGACTGCAGATACTCGCTCTACACGCGCATTGGCATAGTTTGCTGCCAATTCAGCTAATGTGGTCTTGCCGGTTCCCGGAGGTCCCCAGAGAATCATCGAGTGTAGATGGCCGCTTTCCAGCGCTCTGCGCAGGGGCTTTCCCGGGCCGAGAATATGTTGCTGACCAATATATTGCTCGATCCGCTGGGGTCTCATCTTTGCTGCAAGCGGACGAAAATCTTCATCCCCTGAAAAATCCAAACTATAGTTATCCACAATGATGCTTATCCGTCATGCTTTGAAGCGACTGTTCTTTTTTGAACCTACCGTTCTTTTTGGAACAACTTATTTGAAACTACTGCCGCTGGTCATCCACTTCTACACCCGCAGGAATTTTGAACTGGAACAGATGATTGTCCGGCCGTTTCAGTGTGATATTCTGAAACGAGAATAAACTCTTCTGTCCATCCTGTTCAATCACATCGAATCCTTTCACAACACCTTGTTGATCAATTCGAATATGAAACTCGCCTTGTCTGCTGTCTGTTGCCGTCGGCACCAGTGTAAAATCATCTCCTTGCTGTGAAACACGATAATGTTCCCAATCCTGTTTTCGGTTTCTCGTCAACAACACAAACGGTGTCTGCTCGGTTGCCTGAGACTGATTATAGACAGACACCTGCTCAACAAAAGGATTGTAATACCAAACGGTTGTACCATCAGAGACCAGCAGGTTCTCATCCGGTGTGACGGTCTCCCAACGAAACAGACTCGGACGAGCAATATCCACTTTCCCTTCTCCCTGAGAAACCACTTCCCCATCCGGGCTGACAACCTGCTGTTGAAAATGAGCACTGAATCCCTCATTTAACGCAAGCCTCGCACTTAATTCATCCTTCGGATCCGCCAGTGCTGAAAAGCTACAGGCCATTGATATCAATAGAAAGAAGGCAACCAGTTTTTTCATGTGTTCTCCGTTGCTGAACAAATGTGAATTGTTATTGATGGATATAGACCATTATTTTCGGCTGTTTGTCATGTATATGTCGAAAAAATATATCAATCGGAAAAAATGCGGTGCGATGATCCAACCGACCACCAATCACGCTCAATTGCAGTCACTTCATTTGCAAGCAACACTGTTTAAATTTTTTACCGCTGCCGCACGGACAAGGGTCATTTCTACCGACTGTTTTATACGGGTTGACGCGATGTGACCGAGCACCACTTTGCTGTTCATCCGCTGCACAAGCCACTTCATGAATCATCATATTCAGATGTTCAACCATATCTGTCAGATAAGGCGGTGCGTCAACGCCGGCCTCTTTCATCTGCTGACGGGTCTCTGCTTCATCAATCGCTAACATCAGCGTCGTCAACAACCCTTGTAACATTCTTTGTGTGCCGTCAGATACAGCGACACGTTGCCAGTGGGGCTCCACTAAAGGCCAGACTCCCATAAACCCTGACGCAAACTCAGCCAATGCTTCGCGGTCAGTCACATCCAGAAAGTCACCAACGGTGTACTGCCGGGCCAGTAATGCTGAATACTGCTGTTGATAATGAGCCGTTAAAGCTTGCTCTGCTGTGTCTGTGAGTTCAGTCACCAGATGAGACATCCATAAATGAGCTTCCAACGGCTGACAAGCCATATTGGCTGCCAGAACTGCCCCTTCAATCAGTAATGGCGACTCGTCAGTCAGAAGCTCAGTTACATTCAGCAATTGATAAGTCATGATATATGTTGTTCCTGTTTTTCAGTCATTGGCCATTATACCCAGAACGTAAATCAATGACACGCAGCAGAAAGATTCTGGCGTGACATTTGCGACCGAGCCAATTACAATCGCGCGTCCTGATAAAAGAGCGGAAATTTATGCGTATTGTTCTGGGCCCGATGGAGGGTGTTCTCGATCATCTGATGCGAGAAATACTGACAGACATGAATGATTATGACCTGTGTGTGACGGAGTTTGTCCGGGTTGTCCATCAGTTGCTGCCTAAACACGTCTACTATCGCCTCTGTCCCGAACTACACCACGGCTCCCGCACCCGTTCAGGGGTTCCCGTGAATATTCAATTACTCGGACAAGATCCGGACTGGATGGCAGAAAATGCTGCGTTTGCCGCAGAACTCGGGGCACATGGTATCGATCTGAATTTCGGCTGTCCGGCAAAAACTGTAAACAAAAGCAAAGGTGGCGCAGCACTTCTGGAATTTCCGGAATTAATTTATCAGGTCGTCAAAGCCTGCCGGGAAGCCGTACCCGGGGAAATCCCCGTTTCAGCAAAAATCCGCTTAGGACTAGAAAACCCGCAAGACTGCTTTGAAATCGTCGATGCCATAGAGCAGGCAGGAGCAAACGAGCTAACAGTTCATGCTCGTACCAAAGCCGGTGGTTACAAAGCCAGTGAAATCAAGTGGGAATATATCCAGCAGATTCGCCAAAAAACCCGTTTGCCATTAATTGCCAACGGTGAAATATGGGATGCGGCCGATGCACAGCGGTGTATTGATGTGACAGGCGTTGAAAGCCTGATGATTTGTCGTGGGGCATTAAATCGCCCGAATTTGGGTAACATGATCAAATACAGTCATGCCCCGCTCTCTTGGTCCGAAATCGTTGAGCTCTTGCTGGTTTATTCTCGCTGTGAGGTAAATGGTGACAAAAGCAAATACTATCCAAACCGCGTCAAACAGTGGTTTTCTTACCTACGCCAAGCTTACCCTCAAGCAAATGCCTTATTCCGGGAGATCCGGACGCTGACAGCCGTAGAACCAATTGTTGAACGGATTAAACATTATCAATCCGAACAGCAGTAGGAATGAATGTAAGCTTGCTTTGATTCTGCAACGATCAACAACCTTAGAAAATCAGCTGATTCTTGCCGCTCTTTTTTGCTATGTATAATTTTTCATCGGCTGATTTCAAGATTGCATCAATCTCATTCAGCTCACCACAAGCCACAATCTCGACCCCACCAGAGATCGTAAAACCACCTTCCACAACCATCTCAGACTCTTCATTCAGAGCTTCTTTGACGCGGAGTAATGTCCTTCTGAGATGACTTTCACGTTCTGCAGTTAAATACAAAACAAATTCTTCGCCACCATAACGGGCAACCGTATCGGTCGCACGGATATGGCATCGAATCTGGTCACCGACATAGCGGATGACCTCATCCCCAATATCATGACCAAAGTGATCATTGATCGCTTTAAAATTATCAATATCAAACATCGCAATCGCGACATAAGACTGATGCGGTGTATGTTCAAGAAAGGCTTCAAATCCACGCCGATTGCGTAGACCGGTCAATGGGTCGCGCACAGCAAGCCCTTCGTAATAACTTTTCGCATGACGGGTATTCATAAACAGGAAGAACACCACAGCTAATATGTACATCACGGAGATAAGCACTAATGTATTTCGCTTCAGAATGACAAACTGATAGAGCTCATGCCCCCAATCCATATCGTAATAAATAACATGATGAAATGAGATTCCCGCATCCTGAAGCAAATAAGGCTGGAAAGCACTTGTTGGTAACGACTCTTTCTGCGTATCCATAAAATGAAGCTTACCCGCAAGACGCTGGTTAGTGTTCAATAGCTTATCCAGCATGATATTCAGTGAAATCACCCCTTCGAACTGATGATTTGAGTAAACCGGCAACATCAAAGAAACGAGGCGTTCAATTGATTGCAGTTCCTGAAGTACCATCGGTCCCCGAATTTGAATCAGTTGTTCTTCGCCCAGATTCTGATACACATCCCAGTTTGGAGATTGAATCTGTTCGAGCACATCTGTCGTCACATTAACCGACAGTGTGTCAGGAGAAGAAATGATATAACCCGATGGATCTATATAATGAACACCAATCAGATACTCATCCAAATCATGCAGCAATGAAATCACCGGCGCCAGTGCAATTTTGAATCCCACTTCATGATGGAGCGGGCTATTTCTGTCGCACAGGGTTTTATCACCAACAATAATGTATTCAAGTGCCTGTAAATGAGCATCGGGGCTTTCCCCTTCATCTGTTGCTGCCAACTTCGGCCGCATATGACATACGCCATTTACAATCGTTGTCGTATGCGTCAGTATCAGAGACTGACGAACTTTGATGTAATTATTCAGACTATAATCCAAAATGGTCAACATCTTGGACGCGCGAAATAATTCCCGTTCGATTCTTTCGTACTCTTCGCTCAGCTCTCTCTCCAACTGCCTGATATGTCCTTCAAACAGCACCCCTACAAGTGCTAAAGCAAAAACGAGTGGGGTCAGAAGTCGCCCTTTTATAGCAAAATTTTTCTTCATTCACAGATATACACTAAGTGGTGGAGTTGTTCCTTTAAGCGTAATACAAAGGAGCACTATAGAAATTCGAAATCATCGACTTATATCAAAATTTGATATGAAAAGATAATAAGAATTGATTTTTGTTATATGAAATCAGATGAATCATCGTGATATACAGAAAAAAGACGCGCTCACTGCACGTCTTTTTCATTTAAGAAATCGCTAAAAACAGACTTAACTCAAGAGTAAACTGTCATCAGCCAATGTCTCACCTCTGACTTTTGAAAACATATCCAGCAAATCCGGGACATCCATATGTTGCCGCTGCTCTCCGGAGACATCGAGGACAATCTCTCCCTGATGGAGCATCACCGTCCGGTCACCACAAGCCAGTGCATCTTTCATCGAATGGGTCACCATCATCACCGTCAGATTGAACTCTTTCACAATTTTATTGGTTAGGTCGATAATAAATGCTGCCATTCGTGGATCCAGCGCAGCCGTATGTTCATCCAATAGGAGTAACTTACTCTCAGCAAGCGTCGCCATTACCAGACTCACGGCCTGCCGCTGTCCGCCGGATAACAGACCGATGCTGTCACCGAGACGATCTTCCAGCCCCAATCCCAAAATACTGATACGCTCCTGAAACAGCTGGCGACGTTTGGAAGAGAGTGCATGTTTCCAACTGCGACGGCTCCCGCGCTTGTAAGCCAGCGCCATATTTTCCTCGATGGTCAGCGAGCCACAGGTTCCCGCGAGTGGATCCTGAAACACACGCGCACAGAAATTAGCACGCTGATCAACACTCCGCCGTGTCACATCGATATCATCAATCAACACCTTGCCACCAACCATCGGTGTTTCACCCGTCACAGCGCCCAGTAGCGTTGATTTCCCGGCACCATTTGAACCAATCACCGTCAGAAACTGATGTTCAGGCACTGTCAAAGAAACGCCTTTCAAAGCACGGTTCTCAAGAATGGTTCCCGGGTTGAAAGTTACTTGTATATTTTCCAGCCGAATCATGCTGCACCTCCGGCCCGGTTAGCTTTCATTTTCTTCTTCATACGCGGCATGATCAGCGCAATTGCTACTAATACAGCCGTGACAAGATTTAAGTCCGAAGCTTGCAGACCAAACATGCCTGAGCTTAGTGCAAATGCAACAGCAAGACGGTAAAGCACAGAACCAAGAATCACCGCGACCACGGCAACCCAGATGCGTCTTCCGGGAATTAACGTTTGTCCCAGGATCACAGCTGCCAACCCAACGACAATGGTTCCGACACCGGAGGTAACATCAGCAAAACTGTTGGTCTGGGCGAATAATGCTCCGGCAAAACCGACAAAACCATTCGACAGCGCCAAGCCAAAATAAGTATAAAATGCGGTACTGCCACCTTGGGCTGCCACCATCCGTGCATTCACGCCCGTAGCTCGCAGACCGAGACCAAAATCACTATTCAGCAGACGAATAATAAAGAAAGCGGATAATAATACCAACACACCAACAACCAACGGACGGATATACATGGGATCCCCCATTGCTTCAAATGGTGTCAAAATCGTATCTTCACCAATCAGCGCCAGATTCGGACGTCCCATAATGCGAATATTGATTGAAAACGCGGCAATCATAGTCAGGATCGAGGCCAGCAAGTTTAAGATACCGAACCGAACCGTGAGAAAAGCGGTCACCCAACCAGTCATAGCACCGGCAATCATCGCTAACCCGGTTGCGATCCATGGATTAATCCCTGCGACAATCGCTGTTGCAGCAACTGCGGCTCCCATCGGAAAACTGCCATCCACACTTAGATCCGGAAAATCAAGCACTCGAAATGTTAAATAAACCCCAAGTGCAACCAATCCATAAATTAGCCCTATCTCCAGAGCTCCAAAAAAGGCAAAAGCAGACATTCTGTACTCCCTTTCTGCTTATTCATTTCGGGCTGGTCAGCCAGCCCGTTTATTGTTGTGATTATTTAATACTGGTTGCACGATCCAGAATAGATTGAGGAATCTTGAAGCCCAGCTTATCTGCAACAGTTTTATTCACCACCAGATCTGAGCCTTTTGCGACAGTGACATCAATATCACCCGGCTTTTTGCCGTTCAGAATCTCAGCGACATAATTAGCTGTCTGCATACCAATTTGATAGTAATCAAAGCCAAGGCTTGCAATCGCGCCGCGATCAACATAGGAGGTTGCAGCGCCAAAAACAGGCGTTTTCGCCTGATTGGCAGCTACAATCATCCCTTCAATGGCACTGGCAACCGTATTATCGATTAAGGCATAGATAATGTCAGATTTCTCAACAATACTTTGCGTTGCAGACTGAACATCGGCGCTTTTCAGGGCCGTTGCTTCAACAAGTTTTAGACCATTTTCTTTGACACTCTGCTTGAGAAGATCGATCAAACTGACAGCATTCGCTTCTCCGGGATTGTAGACAACACCAATGGTTTTGACATTCGGCATCAATTCTTTAATCAGCTCGACATGCTGTTTGACAGGAGATAAATCGGATAGACCCGTAACATTTCCTCCCGGATGCTGCATGGTTTTAACCAGCTTCGCACCAATAGGATCAGTGACCGCAGTAAAAACGATTGGAATAGAACGGGTTGCGGAAACTAAAGCCTGAGCAGTTGGGGTGGCGATACCGACCAGAACATCCGGACGCTCTCCGACGAACTGTCTGGCGATCTGTACGGCTATCGCTGGGTTTCCTTGTGCGGTCTTATATTCAAAATCTAGATTTTTTCCTTCAATATATCCTTTCGCTTTTAATCCATCCAAAAGCCCCTGACGGGTCGCATCCAGAGCTGGGTGTTCAACGATCTGTGACACAGCGACTTTTGCCGTTTTTGCCATAATATTGGTTGAGGAAATGAGCGCCGCTCCGGCCAGAACAGCGGTTGCTACAAGTTTTCCTGCTTTCATCGTGACTCCTTAAATCTAAGGCATTAAATTTTAATGTTGTGTTTAATGTTGTGTTTAATGTATTTGACTTGTTATTACTGCGTTACAGACTGCAATGAACAACATTATTACCAGCAAGTTACAGTAAAGGGAAGCGTGATTTATACCTTCGTTCACTCAGAAGAATAAATAGTGATAGATATATACATAAATCACAATCAGGCAGGGTGCAAATATTAAATAGATTTCATAGCCTTTAACAAAAGACTATGAAATAGAAGACATGTCGATGGGCAGAAATTAAAACCAGCGATCAAGCGCCGATTTATCCAACTGGCGAAATGCTTTATTGAGTACTAGTGCTAACTCTTTATATCTGGGTTTTGCTTTTAGTGGCTCTAACGCAAAACCAGTCTCGACAATCTTTTGATGTAGCTCGCGATACCATCCAGCCAGAGAAGGTGGTAATCGTGTGTTGGCTCGATTGCCTAACCACCATATCCCCTGTAAGGGAAGACTGATCGCAAACAGAGCAATGACAATCGCTTGGGGCATGGCTCCGATGTTGTGAAAAACCATTTGGGTCAACACACTAATCGCCGCTACTGCTGGCATGACCTTCACCGCAAAACGAGTCGCTTTAATGATCCGTTGCTCAGGGAACATCGGGGCTAACTCTTTGCGCATTGGCCAGATATCCATGTACTTTTGCCCATCTCTCAGATTATGGATCAATCCTGCGTTATGGCTCATTGGCATTTCTCACTCACTGGCAGACAAACTATAAGAATAATTGAAATCTTCAACTAATCCCGTAAAATCTTGTCCAAAATTAATATTTGTTCAAATTTTTTTGTTATAATGGCCGAACATCGCTATCCTTTGCGCGCCTTATTATCATTGTTGCCTTGATTTGTCATTTAAGCAACTTTGAAACTTACTTTAGGCGATAATAAAACGTGTAACCTTTAAGTCAATCACGATAGGTAGACGTAAGTTGATGTTTGTTTGACCAAGATTAGTTTATGACCCGATTTGTCATATTACTCTTGGAACCGATTTTTATCTAAACCGATTATACAGGTAGTTACTCATGTCAAAGCTAGTTTTAGTTTTAAACTGCGGTAGTTCTTCTCTTAAGTTCGCGATCGTTGATGCAGAAAATGGTAATGAGCATCTCACAGGTCTTGCTGAATGTCTCCACCTCCCAGAAGCTCGAATCAAATGGAAATTGGATGGTAAGCATGAAGCACAACTAGGAAATGGTGCTGCCCATGAAGAAGCTTTAGCTTTTATCGTTGAAACCATTCTCGCGTCTAAACCTGAACTGGCAGACAATCTGGCAGCGATCGGTCACCGAATTGTTCATGGCGGTGAACAGTTTACTCAATCTGCTTTGATTGATGATTCTGTCTTAAAAGGCATTGAAGAAGCAGCTACATTTGCACCGCTGCATAACCCTGCCCATGTTATCGGTATTAAAGCCGCACAGCATGCATTCCCAAGTCTGAAAAATGTAGCCGTATTTGATACAGCTTTCCATCAGACGATGCCGGAAGAAGCATTTTTATATGCACTGCCATACAAACTCTATAAAGAGCACGGCATCCGTCGCTATGGAATGCACGGCACATCTCACCTGTTTATCGCGCGTGAAGCTGCGGAGCGTTTGGGTAAACAGACAAATCAACTGAACATCATCAACTGCCACTTAGGTAATGGTGCTTCTGTTTGTGCGATCAAAAACGGTCAATCCGTCGATACTTCTATGGGTCTGACTCCACTGGAAGGTCTTGTGATGGGCACACGTTGTGGTGATATCGACCCGGCCATTATCTTCCATTTGCATGATGCGCTCGGCTACTCAGTGAAAGATATCAACACCATGCTGACGAAAGAGTCCGGGTTACAAGGTCTGACTGAAGTCACTTCTGACTGCCGTTACGTTGAAGATAACTACGGCACAAAAGAAGATGCAACACGTGCAATGGATGTATTCTGCCATCGTCTGGCAAAATACGTTGCAGGTTACACCGCAAGTATGGATGGTCGTTTAGACGCCATCGTATTTACCGGTGGTATCGGTGAAAACTCAGCGCCTATTCGTGAGATGGTGTTGAATCGTTTAAGTATTTTCGGTATTCAGGTGAACCAAGAAGCAAACCTGAAAGCCCGCTTCGGTGGTGAAGGTACAATCACGACTGAAGATAGTCGAATTCCTGCCATGGTCATCTCTACCAATGAAGAGTTGGTCATCGCTGAAGACACTGCAAAACTCGCAGGTCTGTAATGACACACTGGCTAACTCGATGAGTTAGCCAGTTTTGTTCTGGGGCTTAACAATTTCTATCCGTTAAGCTTTGTTCCTTTCTGCAAGCAAATTTTCATTTGTATTGCAATCGATAGCTAAAGGTACTCTACTCATGTCTCGTACTATTATGCTGATCCCTATCAGTGCCGGTGTTGGTTTAACCAGTGTCAGTCTTGGGGTAATCCGCGCGATGGAGCGCAAAGGTGTTAAGGTCTCTTTTTTCAAGCCAATAGCCCAGCCTCGTCACGGCGGAGACCAACCGGATCTGACTTCAGCAATTTTAAGTTCAAGCAGCGATATCAAAATCGCTGAACCCATGCAGATGTCAAAGGTTGAGACACTGATTGGTAGTGAACAGATGGATGTTCTCCTTGAGACCATCGTGGAAAGATACAATCAAGTGAACAAGGATTCCGAAGTCACTCTGATAGAAGGTCTTGTCCCAACACGGAAACATCCGTTCGCCAATCAAGTCAATGCAGAAGTTGCCAAAACCCTTGGTGCTGAAATTGTCTTTGTCGCCACTCCGGGAACAAACAATCCAACACAGTTGAAAGAACGGATTGAAGTCGCCTGTTCAAACTTCGGTGGCACGAAGAATAACAACATTTCTGGTGTTATCATTAACAAACTCAATGCTCCTGTTGATGAAGACGGCCGCACCCGACCAGATTTGTCTGAAATTTTTGATGATAGTGACCAAGCAAAACAGACTAATCTTGAAGTCATGCAAATCTTCAACTCCAGTCCGATTCGAGTGCTGGGTTGCGTACCATGGCGTATTGATCTGATTGCAACACGTGCCATTGATATGGCAAAACACCTGAATGCAGAAATCATTAACGAAGGTGAAATCAACACACGCCGGATCAGAAGTATTACGTTCTGTGCCCGCTCACTACCGAATATGATTGAGCATTTCAAACCCGGCTCGCTACTGGTGACGTCAGCAGATCGCCCTGACGTGATGGTTGCAGCAGCATTGGCTGCCATGAACGGGGTTGATATCGGCGCTGTTCTCCTGACTGGTGGTTATGATATGCCAGAGACGATCATGAATCTGTGTCGTCCGGCATTTGAATCAGGCCTGCCGATCTTTAAAGCGCAGGGTAACACTTGGCAAACGTCGCTGAACTTACAGAGTTTCAGCCTCGAAGTACCGGCAGATGACAAAGAACGGATCGAATTCGTCAATGAACATGTTGCCAGCCATATCGACGGACCATGGATCGATTCCCTGACTGAAGGCACACAAGGTATTCGTCGTCTCAGCCCGCCAGCTTTCCGTTATCAGCTCACCGAATTTGCACGTCGTGCGAACAAACGCATTGTGCTGCCTGAAGGTGATGAACCTCGCACCGTCAAAGCAGCATCTATTTGTGCTGAGCGCGGCATTGCAGAGTGTGTTCTGCTGGGTAACCCGGAAGAGATCAAGCGCGTCGCCATCCAACAAGGTGTTGAGTTGGGTACAGGTATCACTATCATCAACCCGAGTGATGCGCGTGAACAGTATGTCGAGCGTCTGGTTGAACTGCGTAAGAACAAAGGCATGACCGAAGTAGTCGCCAGAGAACAACTGCAAGATACTGTGGTTCTCGGAACAATGATGCTGGAGAAAGGTGAAGTTGACGGCTTGGTTTCCGGAGCTGTACATACAACGGCTAATACCATCCGCCCACCACTTCAGTTGATTAAGACTGCACCGAATGCTTCGCTCGTGTCTTCAATTTTCTTCATGTTGCTTCCGGATCAGGTTCTGGTTTATGGCGACTGTGCCATCAACCCGGATCCAAATTCAGAACAACTGGCTGAAATTGCCATTCAATCCGCTGATTCAGCCGCTGCGTTCGGTATTGAGCCACGTGTCGCAATGATTTCTTACTCGACAGGAACTTCTGGTCAGGGTGCGGATGTTGATAAAGTTCGTGAAGCAACTCGCATCGCACAAGAAAAACGGCCTGATTTAATCATTGATGGTCCGCTTCAGTACGATGCCGCAATCATGGAAAACGTTGCCGCCTCGAAAGCACCGAACTCACCGGTTGCCGGTAAAGCAACAGTATTTGTTTTCCCCGATCTGAACACCGGTAATACCACCTACAAAGCAGTACAGCGCTCTGCGGATCTGGTCTCTATCGGTCCAATGCTGCAAGGAATGCGTAAACCTGTCAACGATCTGTCTCGGGGTGCACTGGTAGACGATATTGTTTACACCATCGCTCTGACAGCAATTCAGGCAAGCCAAGAGTAGAAATAATCTCTGATTCGTAAAACAAAAGCCCTCACTTCAAAATGAAGTGAGGGCTTTTTACATAACCATTCATGCCACATTCATACGAGCCAGTGATCGATGCTGCCCTTAAATGAGATGCGTTCTGCCATGTGGAGAAAGCAGATCCAACTCAGGACCAACGGGAACCACCTGAGTCGGATTAATCCCTGTATGGCTGAAGTAATAGTGCCGCTTAATATGATAAAAATCTGTCGTGTCTTGGATACCCGGTACTTGGTACAACTCTCTCAGATAACCGGATAAATGCTTGTAATCTGCAATGCGTCTTTTATTACATTTGAAATGTCCGACATAGACAGCATCAAAACGAATCAATGTGGTAAATAACCGCCAATCGGCTTCGGTCAATTGGTTACCAACCAGATAACGGCTACCGGCAAGATGTGCATCGATCTTATCCAATTCATCAAATAACAATTCATATGCTTCTTCATAAGCATCTTGAGTGGTCGCAAATCCACAGCGGTAGACACCATTATTCACATTCGGATAGATTCGGTCATTCCACTGATCAATCGCTGCTTGTAATGCTTTAGGATAGAAATCCAGCGAATTCCCCGTCAGGTGGTTAAATTCACTATTAAACATCCGGATAATCTCAGACGACTCATTACTCACAATAGTATTGGTCTTTTTATCCCAAAGCACAGGAACAGTGACCCGACCGGTATAATCCGGTTTTGCCCGCGTATAGATCTGATGAAGACGGGTATGACCGAATAACGGCTCAGGAATCCCGAATGTCCACCCTTCAGACATCATATCCGGACAGACAATCGTGACATCAATATGGTCATTCAACGCTTTCAGCTGACGGAAAATCAGGGTGCGATGAGCCCACGGGCAAGCAAGAGAGACATAGAGATGGTAACGTCCGGATTCTGGCTGAAACGCGGCATCAGGATCATGCCTGACCCAATGACGAAACCCTGCGTCCTCACGAACAAAACGCCCTTGCTGGCTCTTTGTATCGTACCAAACATCATGCCATGTACCTTCAATAAGCTTTCCCATAAATCCCCCTTATCTCTGTGTAAGTGGATTATAGGAAAATACAACCAGATTCAACACTCACCATCTCTGGCTTTCATATTCAAATAATTCGAATAACCCAATATATGACTGCTTACATGTCCATAATATGAATGAAAAATAAACCATTAATCATATAAGCATATTAATCACATCACTTAAAAACACATGAAATAATAGATTAAACAGCACAATTAAATATAAAAATACTGATTTAAAATGGCATGATAATAATAAAAAATCACATATAAAAGTAATAAAATAATGATTAAACAATTAGAAAACCCAACTAAACTATCCATAGAAATAACCTTGGCACTGCTCTGAGCATTTGCTAAACAAACGAGCGGACAAGGTATCCAGACAACACTGTAAAGCCACTACAAGATATTGATAATTATGAATAATATAATGATATCATTGTCATAATAATACGTGATAAAATTGATATATTCAGGTAAAATAATTATCGAAAAATACACAGGAGACATCACAGTGAATACGATATGGTTAACCGGAGATGCTGTCGTTGATTTAATCCCTGACGGAGAATCTCATTATTTAAGATGCCCGGGAGGTGCACCAGCAAATGTCGCTGTTGCTATTGCTCGTTTAGGTGGAAAAAGTGCATTTTTTGGTCGCGTCGGTTTTGACCCGATGGGTAAATTTATGCAACAAACATTGACTGAAGAATCGGTCAATACCGATTATTTATCTCTTGATAAAGCGCAGCGAACTTCCACAGTCGTCGTTGATTTAGATGATCACGGTGAACGTAGTTTTACATTTATGGTAAAACCGAGTGCCGATCAATTTTTAACCACTGATGATATCCCGCATTTTCAACCCAATGAGTGGTTGCATGTGTGCTCTATTGCGCTGGCAAACGAACCCAGTCGAAGTTCAACACTCACAGCGATTCAACAGATCAAACAAGCTGGCGGCTCATTCAGTTTTGATCCAAATCTGAGAGAAGAAGTCTGGTCAAATCCTGAAGAGATGATTCCCACCGTGATGCAAGTGGTTCGTCATGCGGATGTAGTCAAATTCTCCGCAGAAGAACTGACTTTACTGACGGGGACTGAAACGATTGAAGCCGGTTTGGAAATGTTGGCTGAATTCTCTATCCCTTTGATTGTCATCACATTAGGTGCTGAAGGCACACTTGTTGTCAGTCAAGGTGAACAACTCAAAGTACCGAGTCGTCAAGTCAATGTCGTTGATACCACTGGGGCGGGCGATGCATTCGTTGGTGGTATGCTCTGCCGTTTATCTGAATTTGAACAATGGAAAAACCGAGCAACGATCATTGATGCGGTGACATGGGGTAATTGCTGCGGAGGTCTGGCAACCACACAAAAAGGGGCAATGACCGCTCTGCCTCATCGCCATAAATTACTCGAACTCATTACCGGTTAATGTACTTCAGATAAAAAACGGGTGAAGCTACTGCTTCACCCGTCCCTAACAAGATGCTATGAACGGTAAGGCGCTGCTGGCGCATGAAGTTCGTAAACCTGTAAATTCACTGTGGCATCTTTTACGGACAGTCGTGTGGCTGACTCGGGCGTAAAGATCCGGGCCGTCATCACGGCTTCTCCATGATTGATGAATATTTCCAGTGACGAATTATCAGCCAAAATCTGCAACGCAACGCTACCGGAGGATAGTTCAACTTCACGAACAGTATCCCCCTCTTCAATCTGAGTATTTGTACGATCAAGCAGTAAACGATGTTTAATCGGATCAAGATAAATCTCAACATAGTACTGCTCATCTTCAAATAAACGAAGCCGGCTGCCCCACTCGAGTTCTGCAAACAGTTCAAACGTTTTGGTATTGAGATCGACAGTATCATTGTCTAACCGGATATCACGTAATTCGCCCCGCAGGTCTGCTAATTCCCGTAACGGATGCTGGACAATCTTGCCACCGACGAATTCAAGTTCACGCAATGCAGTGAGCTGGTGAATCCAACCAGAACGACAAGTCGGATGCTTTAATTCATCCGGTAACCCCATCCAACCACACATCACTCGACGGCCATCTGGCGTCTCCATACTCTGCGGTGCATAAAAATCAAAACCATAATCGAGAACCTGCAATTTCGAAATTGAGATTTCATCTTGCTCATTGAATGACACCTGAGCGATTCGATTCTGGTGCGGCACTGTATTCAGTGCACTTTCGGATTGAATACCTTGCGGTGCAAAGACAAAACAATCTTGGCCATTCAAACTGAAAATGTCCGGGCATTCCCACATATAACCAAAATCACCAAGTTCATGACCATACAGATTATCAAACTGCCAATCACGGAGATCTTCGGAATGGTAGACCGCTAAACGACCTTGCATTGCTGTGGTTTGTGTTCCGAGAAACATCATCCACTTACCATTTCGGTAAATCACCTTCGGATCTCGTGTGTGCTCAGTTACACCCGGTGGTAATTCCCGAATCACAGGACCAATTTTATGCAGCGGTTTTCCCGCTTGTGAGATCGCAGCACACTGCATTGTTTGACGATAACGTTCTTCGCCCAGCCTGACATTACCCGTGTAAAATACCATTAACTCCTGATCCAGACTGACTGCATGGCCAGAATAAACGCCATGACTATCAAACCAGTCTGACGGTGTCAGTGCCACATCATCCCATCGCCAATTCAGTAAGTCGTCACTCAGCGTATGAACCCAATACTTATCCGTATGAGCACAACCAACCGGAGACCACTGATAAAATAAATGGTACTGCCCGTCATGGAAGATAAATCCATTTGGGTCATTTAATAACCCGCGAGGGGGAGCGATATGCCAAGACGGCCGATAATGACAGGCAACCGGTTGTGCCAAATCAATCAGTTGTGTCCTTTGATGAGCTTCGATGGATCTTCCCAGACGGAATAAAGCCTCTTCATTCACGGTCTCATTAGATAGAGCGGTGAGATGCCATTCTTCTAAGACTTTTTCAAGAACGACATCAGTTGGCAAGTCCTTAATTGCATCCGGATTTCGGACAGCAAGAGAAACATGATGTTGTGGCAACAGAGCCCGGTAGATATTACTGACTCCGCCAGCCAACTCGATGAGGTCTTCTAAGCACATGTATCGATAATCCTATATTTCTGGGAACGTTCTCAAAATATAGATCTATTCGAAAAATGCAAGAGAACGCGACTCATTGGTCATACCAAATTCATATTATGTGAACGTTGGCACAACTCTTTAATACTCAACATGTTTCACGTTCAATATTCTCGAAGGTCAGTACCACTTTGCTCATTTCTTTGCCACGCCCTTCAATTCGGTCTAACAGCATTTTCGCTGCATTTTCTCCGGCCTTGCCGAAGGCGTAATTAAACGTGGAAAGCGATGGGTTACTGATATACGCCAACTCATCGTTACCAACCCCCAACACTTTCACCTGCTCTCCGACAGAGATCCCCATCTCTCTTAGGGCTTTAATCGCCCCGACTGCGATTCTGTCCGTCGCACAGAACAGCCCGTCAGTTGCCGGATATGTCTGTAAGAATTCACGCGCCAGCCGGTAACCGGATTCAATCGAGAAGTCACCATGGGCATGAAAAATCACTTGTAGTTCATGCATTTGCAGTGATTTACTCAAGCCTTGAGACCGGAGCTCATCTACAGCAAGGTCATCTGTTTGTACGCCAATAAACCCAATTTGCTGACACCCTTGTGCGATTAAACGCCGTCCGGCTTCATAGCCAACGCGAAAATCATCATGAATAATACTGGGAATATCGTATAAGGAGCCATCCTGACCGATGAGTACCACAGGTACGGATGACTGTTGAATGGCTTTGATCAGTGGCATATCCAGATGCGTCGCGAAAAACACAATACCTTCAACCCGTTTCTGATTAAAAATCTGGATATACTCAAGCTCTTTACTATGATTCTGGTGGGTATTAGCCAGCAGAACATGTTTTCCTGCTGGCTCAAAAATAGCCGTCAAGCCATCGACACCCTGTGCAGCTGCGTGTGATGAGACCCTCGGTACAATAACACCGATAAGATTCGTTTTCTGGGATTTTAAATCTTTTGCGACCTGATTGACAACATAACCACATTGAGAAACAGCTTCTAATACTTTGATTTTAGTCGCCTCTTTCACGCCATATTCATTATTAATCACACGCGAAACTGTTGATTTTGAAACACCAGCTAACCTTGCGACATCATGTAAACTCGCCATTCCGCTTCCTTATAACTTTGGAATCAATTGCAATCATACCCAGGTGGCTACAAAAAACTGGGATATACTGAGGATAAAGTGTCATCGTCAGTCGTGACAACGTGATTTTACCCTTGTTTTCATCATAATTCGTCGTTCCATTAGCGATCTGACTCACAGAATAGTCCACATGGTTTTGACCATTTGTTAATTATTGACAAAAATCCGAATTGCAAACGTTCCCAAAACATAAAATTATCTGTACACAGAAATATAATCCAATAACAGAATCGGAGTAAGTTATGGACTATCCAGTCATCGCGAAACAGCTGCTAGAGCATCTGGGTGGCAAACAAAACATCCAAGCATTAGCACATTGTGCAACTCGTTTAAGATTAGCACTTAAAGACGAATCCGTGGTTAATGAAGATGCAATTAGTGAAATAGAAGGTGTCAAAGGTCAATTCAAAGTCGCAGGGCAATACCAGATCATTTTTGGTTCAGGGATTGTCAATCAAGTGTATGCAGCTATGTCAGAAGCAACCGGAATAGCTGATATGTCAACCAATGATGTTGCACAAGCCGGTGCCCAAAAACAGAATATTGTCCAGCGTGCCGTAAAAGGTCTGTCTGACATTTTCGTCCCCATTATTCCTGCGATTGTTGCCGGTGGTTTATTGATGGGGATATTTAATGTCCTCACTGCCAAGGGTCTATTCATTGATGGTCAGTCCCTGATTGACGCCAATCCAGGGCTGGCTGACCTTGCCAGCATGATCAATACTTTTGCCAATGCCCCATTTGTTTATTTACCAATCTTACTGGCGTTCTCCGCAACCAAAAAATTCGGTGGCAACCCATTTCTCGGTGCCGCACTCGGGATGCTGATGGTTCACCCGGATTTACTCAATGGTTGGGGATTTGGTAGTGCATCCGTCCACGGTACAATCCCGTCATGGAATATTTTAGGCTTCGAGATTCAGAAAGTCGGCTACCAAGGTTCGGTACTACCGGTTCTTGTGTGTGCATTCATTCTGGCGAAGATTGAAATTAACCTGCGGAAGGTGGTTCCTTCGGTTCTGGATAATCTGCTTACACCGCTACTGTCGCTGTTTATTACTGGCTTCCTCACTTTTACAGTGGTCGGCCCGTTCACACGAGATTTAGGTTTCTTATTAGGTGATGGTCTGAACTGGTTATACGAATCAGTAGGTTTCATCGGTGGGGCTATATTCGGCTTGATCTATGCGCCTTTCGTGATTACCGGTATGCATCACAGTTTCATTGCGATCGAAACACAACTTCTGGCTGATGTTGCAGTCACAGGCGGTACATTTATCTTCCCAATTGCCGCGATGTCCAACGTTGCTCAGGGGGCTGCATCTCTCGCTGTCGGAATGATGACCCGAGATCAAAAACTCAAAGGAATTGCCATCCCA
Source organism: Vibrio rubrogenes (assembly GCF_059641415.1). Classification (NCBI taxonomy): domain Bacteria; kingdom Pseudomonadati; phylum Pseudomonadota; class Gammaproteobacteria; order Vibrionales; family Vibrionaceae; genus Vibrio; species Vibrio rubrogenes. The sequence continues at coordinate 35,896 of NZ_JCARSY010000005.1, read as the reverse complement.
TCGGGGATTACAGCACTGCTCGGTATCACAGAACCAGCGATGTTCGGTGTTAACTTAAAAATGCGTTATCCCTTCATTGCAGCAATCACCGGTTCAGCGATCGCCAGTGCTTTCATTACCTTTTTCCATGTCAAAGCACATGCACTGGGAGCAGCAGGGTTACCGGGAATTATTTCCATTAATCCGGCAAAACTCAGCTATTATATAATCGGTATGGTAATTTCGTTTATCACTGCTTTCGGATTAACTTATGCTCTCGGTGTGAGAAATAAAGCAAAACAGCAGGCCAAGGCTGTAGCTTAACATACTCTCACCTACCCCCGAGCCCATCATTGATGGGCTTTTTTTCAGCCTCTCGTTGCTCAAACTTACTCATTATCTTGCTCAACAGCGGTGAAACTAATATATACGTCTCTCCCGGTAGCCAGCTCTTCAACATGATAAGGCCACTGATAATGTTCGATAATACAGCTGGTTAGTTGCAACCCTAAGCCGAACCCGAGGCTTTCGTCCGTTTCACCAATGGCACTGTAATTTCTAATTTTAACCGTCTGTCCTAGCTGAACAATTTCTACCTGACCATGATAAGTATGCTGAAAGGCATTTCTGATCAGGTTCCCCAACACAATTCTGACCATACCCAAAGGCAATTGATAACTAGCGGGCTCAGTTTCGATAACAATATCAATCTCTTTATCACGAACCAGGTAATCCAGTTCATAACGGATCTGATGAACTAATTTTTCCAGATCCACAGGTTCAGTCGATAGATTGTCAAACTTGCCCCGATTCAACCAAAGCAGTGTTTCACATAATTCGGTCATAGTCATGCCTGCCCGAAGAATCCGATCCAGCACTTCCTGCTGCTTTTCTTCGGTTCCCTCTTTTTGCAGAAGACGTTTCATCAACTGACTATTACTTCGGACCACCGAGATAGGTGTTCTCAGCTCATGGCTGGCATGAGACAAAAATTGTTTCTCTCGATTCAGAGCCGTTTGTACTGACTGCAAACTTGAATGAATAATTTCAGCCAGATTATTTAACTCGTTATAGTAAAAATCAGGGGCAGCACGATGAAGATTACCGGAAGAGAGTTTTCTAGCCCAATCGATAAGACGCTCAACCGGAATGGCAATCCGATGCAATAATACCACCATAATCAAAGCAAAGAGGGTAATCGCAATAATGGCGTAAATCACAATACGCAGATAATAATTGATATCCGTATTATTTTGTTGAAGATGAGAAACGATATCGGTAAAAACCCAAGAGAGATAGAACGTCCCTTTCGATGCATCGTCATAACGTAATACAAAAGCAGTTGTGGTCGGAATATCAAACCAGTTATCCTGCTCCACATATTTGCCAAAAGCCTGATGTGTCTGCAATTTTGGGATATGCTTCCTCACAAGCTCAGGGGTATCTTCCCATCGTTGATAAACAACAAACCCCTTTAAGTTATTCGGTTGCATTTCTGAACTCGCGATTTCTCGTGCCATCTGAGTCATACTGTAGCGGATGATCATATCAGAACCTTGGATAAAGAAGCTTGTAGCTAAGGTAGAAAACACAAGCACCATCAATGCTCCGACTGAAATTACAGCAAACAAAAAATAGATTTTCAGACTACGACGAATTTGCATATCAATCTTCCGCGGGTTTGATAGCAAAACCAAAACTGGGAACGGTATGGATCAGCGGTTTGAAACCTTCTTTATTGATCTGTTTGCGCAGATTGAAAATATGCACTTTTAAACTATTGCTATCGGGTTGTTCACTGCCCCAAACCGTCTGGATAAGTTTTTCCCGAGAAACAGTCGAGGGAGAGTCACGCATCAGAGTTTCCAGAATTTTGGTCGCGATCGGAGAAAGCTTCAGTAACTCACCGGCCCGGCGAACTTCTTTGCCAGCCAAATCTAACTCCAGATCTTCAACAACCAGTTTGGAAACCTGTCCGCTCTTTCTTTTCGATAAGACTTTCACCCGTGCGATCAACTCCTCCATCTCAAACGGCTTCACCAGATAGTCATCTGCACCTTTCGAAAATCCTCGTAGTTTATCGTCAAGCGTATCCTTTGCGGTCAACATTAGAATCGGGAATTGAATGCCTTGAGAACGCACCCGTTCACAAACAATCAGCCCCTCTATTTTAGGTAGGTTTAAATCCAGCACAATCACATCATATGTATGGCTGGTGATAAGATTGTAGCCAATCTGCCCATCGGCTGCATAATCCGCTTCAATTTCCTCAAGCGCCATGTAATCGATGATAGCCGTCGCCAAATCTAAATCATCTTCGACAAGTAATACTTTCAGCATCTGAAATTCTGACCACCCTCTTGCCCGCAATTCTTACCTAACTGCCAAATTATCATTCTGTGCATACTCAGGCCACATGTGTCAATATCCACATGCAATGTAATAAAATTTTGGTTAAGAGTCGGTTAACTTCATCAAGAAGCTGTATATTATGCTGCTACGCGATTTACACGCCCTGAGCGTAATGTCCGGACAAAAGGAGTCCCCTGCTGGTCATGGGTCACTTCAGCATCCACACCATACACATCTCGAATCAATTGCGGAGTTAATACAGTTTGTGGACATCCTTGCGCAACAATCTTGCCTTGTTTCAGAACCAGCAAATGATCTGCGTATTGTGCGGCCAGATTCAAATCATGCAGCACCATCAGAGTCACCCAGCGCTGACTTTCCGTCCGTTCAACTAGGTGATCCAGCAAGACATGTTGAAAATGGAGATCCAATGCACTCACCGGTTCATCTAACATTAAAATCTCAGGGCGACGCATCAATGCCTGCGCAAATAAAATCATCTGACATTGCCCGCCACTCAGCGTCCGGACATCCCGGTTAGCCAGATGTAATAATCCAATTTGCTTCAATGCCGTCAGCGCTTCTTCCAGCATTTGATCATCAACCCGCAAACTCAATGCATCCAACTGGCCGAGTAAAACCACTTCTATCACTGTCAGGCTGACATCAAGCCGGATATCCTGTGGCATATAACCAAACTGCTGACGCCAGGCTGCAATTTTCTTAGGCTGGAGTAATTGGTCGCCAAAAACAATTTCTCCGGATTGGGGGCGAATATCGCCAAACAAGGTTTTCAGCAAGGTGCTTTTCCCTGTGCCATTCGGGCCAATGATGACGCTTACTTTGCCGGGCTGAAGGCTGAAACCCATTTGATCAGCCAAGGTTAGCCCATCAATACTCAAATTTAAGTCAGTCACATGCAGCATTATCAACGCCTTTTACCAATAATAAGCCAGAAGAAAAACGGTACACCAATAATCGCTGTCACAATCCCAATCGGAAACAATGCGCCGGGGACAATTACTTTAGAAAGAACCGACGCACTAGACAGTAAAAAAGCACCGATCAGAAAGGATAACGGCAGAAAGAAACGCTGGTCTTCCCCCACCAACATCCGGGCAATATTCGGTGCGACAATCCCGACAAAACCAATGATGCCGACAAAACTGGTTGCGGTAGCTGTCATGACTGCAACGATAAACAGGGTTTTCAGGCGCAAACGAGCAACATGAACACCGAGACTTTTGGCCCGCTCCTCTCCCAGCCGCAACGCTGTCAGTTTCCAGGAGTCTTTCAATAACATCAATAAACAGATAACTGTCACGACTGCGGTAATAATCAGGTTTACCCAAGTGGCTTTCGAAAGACTACCAAATAGCCAAAACAGAATCTGCTGGCTCAATTCCGGAGAAGAAACGAACTGAACCAGTGATAACAATGATTGAAACAGGAAAAGTAATGCAATCCCGGCCAGAATTAACTGTCCGGAGGTAATATGACGCATCGTTGCTAACGCAAAAAGAAAACAAGCGGAAAGCATACAGCAAAAAAAAGCACCCAGTGGTACGGCAATGTATGATTCAAGCCCCAGAGAATCCATATAAAGCATCAACGCTGCACCAAACCCGGCGGCGGCAGCCATTCCCAATGTATAAGGGCTCGCCATCGAATTATTCAGCAACGTTTGCATTTCCGCGCCACCAATACCGAGCGAACCACCAACAATCACCGCCATCAAGGCAATCGGCAATCTGAGATTGGTCACGATGACTTGGGTCATCGGATCCACGGAAACGGAAAAACCCAACCACTGCAGTATGGCGTTACTAACCCGAGAGACGTCAAGCATCGACGGCCCGGTGGCAACATCGAGAATAAACGAAACAGCGAGTACTGCCAAAATGGTACCAATGACCGTCCAACGCCGTCTTTCATTAGCTCTCTGTTTCGCAACAGCTTCAAGCATTAAATTGACTTGCATGTTTTAACTCCAGTGACAATATGGCTTGAGCAGGCCATAACTTCTATCATGAATCGGTAACACGGACAGCAAAATCCCACCATACAATCATCATAAGCATTTCCCATTGATCTGACTCGAAGCGCAAATCACTGATGATGATCAGCTTAATTTAGAAAATCGAAAGATGCTGCATTATATATAAACAAATATGAGAGTCATTCTTATTTTCAAAATAATGTTATATCTGTCAGCATGAGATAGTTGATATCACAACGATTCGATGTTTAAAATCACTCACGCTCAAGCGGCCTCACCTCTTACTGCACAACCTAAAAGGACACATAGATATGATTCCGTCTTTCCCATCATCGATCCCCGTTGTGCTGACTATCGCAGGCAGCGATAGTAGTGGTGGCGCGGGGATTCAGGCCGATATCAAAACCATCTCCGCTACGGGCAGTTATGCTTGCTCAGTGATTACCGCGTCCACAGCCCAAAACACTCAAGGCGTATTCGATGTATTGCCGTTCCCTGTCAGTCATGTGACACAACAGCTTGATGCGGTATTCTCTGACTTAAATATTGTGGCCGTTAAAATCGGGATGCTCGCCAATGCAGAAATTGTAGAAGCGGTAGCCAACAAGCTTCAGGCAGTCCGTCCCCGCCATTTGGTTATCGACCCAGTACTGTTATCAACCAGCGGTCGAGCGTTATTGAGTCAAGCAGCCTTAAAGCCATTGCAAGAAATACTGCTCCCGATGGCAGATTTGGTCACGCCAAACCTTCCGGAAGCGGCAGTGCTATTGGGTTATCCGACAGATGATACAGGCGATGAGCCGACATGGGCGAGCCCCGGGATGATCGCAGATTTACAGCGACTCGGTTTACCTGCCATTTTACTCAAAGGTGGCCATGCCGATGATCCGCATTACAGCCAAGACTGGCTGATCACAGCAACAACAACAACGATGTTTAGCGCACCTCGGATTGATGAACAAAATACGCATGGTACAGGCTGTACTCTTGCTTCAGCCATCGCCTCTTACTTAGCCCGAGGCTATTCTCTATCTTCAGCCGTCGAAGCAGCTAAGCGCTATATTTCCGGTGCCATTCTTCATGCAAGTCAATTGGATGTGGGTCGGGGGAAAGGGCCGTTACATCATTTCTATCAACACGCTTTCGATCAATAATCAATACGCCCATCAATCACTCAGACGTATCCTGAATCAACCAATATAAACCGTAATCGGCATATTGGTTTGTTTCTCGATCGATTTCAGTCGGGACAATAATGCGGCACTAATGGCGTGTCCTGCGGTGAGCATCAGATTACCGTTGGGCAGATAGAGATCGCGTTTAATCACCATACCCGGTTTAATTTCACTCAGCCCGATACAAAGCTCGACACCTTCTTCAACCCGACTGGGTTGTTTAAGCATCTCAAGATATACCTCTACCACTTTAGGATCATACATTTCACCCGCCTGTTGCTTCAGGTATCCTTGCGCACTGCGGGTGGTCATTCTCTTCGGGTTATAAGGTGAAGCGACATAAAAGTCATAGTCTTTCACCACTTTAATGACTCTGGCACCGATCGGTATTTCCGGCCCTCGCAGATGATCGGGTCGTCCCAAGCCATTATAAAGTTCATCCTGATGACGAATAATCTCGACTAATGGCTCAAAGCGCTTGATCCGTTCGACAATCGTTGCACCGACAACCGCATTGGCACTCGGTGAAATCGGCACCTGACTTTCCGGATCGACTTTGGTCATTTCAATTTCCGCATCCCGGGCACCAATCAGACCAATCTGGTGCATGAGTCCACATAAATAGATATGGCCGATTTCTGTCTCCGGTAATTTCAGACGTTGTGCAACAGACTTCGCCTGATTGGCAATCCGTTCAGCGTGATCGGCAGGGAACCCCGTCCGATGCTGAATAATCGCTGTCACCATGCCCAGAATATCTCTGAACGTTTTATTCCGGCTTTTCAACAACAGTTCCAGCCGAGTATTCGACGTGCTTAAGGCTTGAGTTCTTTCTTGGACTTGTAATTCCAGTTGATGATTAAAATCGGATAACTTTTGGTTGGATACTTCCAGCGCCTGATTCATTGTTTCAAGCTGTTGATTACGGTCTTCGAGTTCTTGCGATAAGCGCTCTTTTTCTTTGGTTAAGCGGAAAAACTCAGCAGACTTAGCAATGATCAGTTTTAAATTTTCATTATCCCAAGGTTTACTGATGTAAGTGTGAATGCCACCGGCATTCACGGCTCTCACGGTGGACTGAATATCACTGTATCCGGTCAGTAGAATACGGATAGCATCAGGCGCGATTTCTTTCGCCTGAGATAAAAACTCCGCACCATCCATCTCGGGCATTCGCATATCGGAAATAATGATTGAGACTTCGTTCTCTTTCAAATACGTCAATGCTTCCCGCCCATCACTAAAACTCACGACATCATAATCAAGGCGAAGCACCCGATTAAGCGCTTTCAGAATATCATTTTCATCATCCAATAAGAGCAGTGTCAGTCGTTCCGACGCTGTAGCATGACTTTCCATGATGATCGCTCCCGCTTCTGTTAGCTTATCAGAACAATATGATGCTTACTCTGATAAGGTCGGACTACCAACCCCGAATCACCGCTAAGGGAATTTTCTCTGTAAGTAATTCAATTATATTATACTTTTCAAGGATTGGTAAAAAATGTACCGGAAGCTGCCATATTCATCCTGATTTAGTCGCAGAAATGAATCTTGAGCTCCCTGTGGCAGGAATTTTAGAACCGAGCACGCATGATCAAGCCTCATAAAATGCCCGCCAATATACGAACATCAATATACGAATCGCGCCTAAGGCATACTAACAACACAAGGCAAGCGAATCTCAGCTAAAGTCCCTTTGCCTAACTCAGACTCAATGGAGATGAGACCGAAATACTCTTCAATAATTTCTTTGGCAACAGATAATCCTAATCCGGCACCGCTCCCCACTTGCTTGGTGGTAAAAAACGGGTCAAAAATATGTTGCAAATGTTCCTCGGGAATCCCTTTACCATTGTCTTGAATCGATAGACAAAGATTACGCTTTCTCGGCATGAGCACACTGGTTTCATATGTCAGCCGGATGCGAATGACTCCATCAGTATGTGTAATCGATTGGAAAGCATTCATGAGCAGGTGGATAAACGCCTGTTGCAGCTTATTGGATTGCCCTTTGACGTACATGGGGCGTTCTGGTGTCTGATAATCAACCTTAGCCCGCATCTTGAGCTCACCCAGAATCAGTCCCAACGATGAACTAATCACATCCCGTAGATCAACCACTCCGACGTTTGAACCGGATACATGGTTATAGACATTCAAACTCGAAACAACATTCTGAATTCGGGTGAGTCCTTCAAGCGTCTCTGAGATGATATCTGCACTATCATCCAGCATCTCTTCTACGGATGATTTTTGTGTCTCAGACAGTGTCGAAACGGACTGTTTAAATTGCCTCATATAGGCACTTAACGTGCCTAAATTACTCATGATGAATCCCAGAGGATTATTAATTTCGTGAGCAACACCAGCCGCTAATTTCCCTAAAGAGGCAAATTTCTCGGTCTGTTCAACATCCCGATTGTGATACATCATCTCGGTCGACGTAATATAAGTAAGTGCAACCTTCACCACTTCAATAATGTAATGCAATGTCCCTAAGCTGCTCTGCTGCCACAGCACTTCAGAGTCGGAAGTCAGGAGCATCATGTAATGACGAGAACGAATCTGAACCGTCACAATCAGCGCTTTGCTCATTGTCGGGAAAAAAGGTGCATAGTGTTCAGTCCAGAAACTGGATCGTTCGAGTTGCTCAATGAAACAGAGCTCGTCTTGAGTGAACGTCGGGAAGAAGTGGTCTCGGACCGGACCGGTCAATACCGGACGAGAGCGTATCAAACGAAGAGAACCCAACTCATGGATAGCAAATAGATAGACGTCTGTATCCGGAAAGGTCTCGCTCATGAAGTCCACAAACAGATCGAGGCTGTCGTCCTGACTCTCCGTTGTCAGCATCAGCCGCAGGATATCCAGAGCAAAATCTTGTTCTGCACATAACGGCCCTGCTTCGGAGAGAATCACTGGCTTGACTTGAATGTCGTTTTCTATTGACGAATGTCCCACATTATCGGTCCTTCAGTATTCAGGCCAAAACCAGAAAACGTGACTCAACTTGTTGCTTGTTCAACGGCTTCATCGGTTGCAGTCACTTCATCGATAGGGAGCTGAATAATAAATTCACTGCCAGCCCCGACCTCACTCTGGACAGCAATTGTACCCTTATGTGTTTTAATAATTCCATAAGAGACAGATAATCCCAACCCAGTGCCGGATCCAACGGCTTTTGTGGTAAAGAAAGGGTCAAAGATGCGATCCTGAATTTCAGGAGGAATGCCCGTCCCCGTATCACGAATCCGAATTTCAACATAGTGATTATTGGCTTGATGAACGGAGATATAAATCGTCCCTTCCCCTTCAATCGCCTGACTGGCGTTCAATAAAATGTTCAGCAGCACCTGATTGATTTGCATGGGCTGACAATAAACATCCGGAACATCAGCCTGGTAATCTTTTTCAATCGTAATACTGTATTTAATCTCGTTATGAATAATTTTCAGTGTCGATTCAATACCATTCACAATGCTGGCGTATCCCCACTCCGAACCATCAATATGTGAGAAATCTTTCAGGTTTTTCACAATAGACATCACTCGGGATGAACCTTCCAATGACTCCTGAATTAAATCTGATGTATCTTCCAAAATAAAGTTAACTTGCTGCTGATGTAACACGGCCTCACAATGTTCTGCCAACGCACTGTCACCTGCTTCATCAATCATCTTTTTCATCTTATCAATGACTTGAGCCAAGCGTTGAAAGTAATCATGTAGGGTCTGAATATTCGATGTAATAAAACCGACCGGATTATTAATCTCATGAGCAATCCCCGCTGATAACTGGCCGATAGATGCCATTTTTTCAGATTGGATTAATTGCCCTTGAGTATCTTCCAGTTTCTTAATCAACGTTTTTTGTTCTTGATGCTCGGCTTCCAACTGTTGTGAAATCTTCCGCAGCTGTGCTTGCTGGCTGGCTTGAATCGTCACGTCATAAATACAAAGACAAACATGCTCAATAGAGCCATCTTCATTATGAATAGGGATCACTTCCAGGTTTTGGAACATTTGTTCCTCTTCACCTGAGACCGGGCGAGAACTTTTGAAAGGCAAGACGTGTGGTTTTTGCTCCCATGATGAAAAACTCGATGACTCAATCACTAATGCGGTATCAATCTTTCGCTTCAGATAATCAGCAGACTGAGGGAAAAGCGTCAGAATATTTTGCCCTTGCATCGTATCACCTGCATAGATTGCTCGTGACTGAAAATACTCATTTGCTTTAACAATCACGTAATCATTGCGAATAATACACAATGCAAAATTGAGCTGGTCTAATAGATCTGACAGCAATAACCTACTTTTAGCCATACTGACTCCTATAATAATTCATCTAGGCGCTCAAGCATCCTGTCTAATTCTCTGTCAGCAAAACAGATAATCGTTCTCGCTGCAAACGAATCTTTTTCAATCAGAAACGAAATTTCCATAATCAACGAAAGTTTCCACTCAGACACGGGTAAAGGCTGTTTCGAGGGTTCAAATAGCACTGGTGGCTGAATTTTAGTTTTGACTTCGATTTGTTCACACAACCCTTTAAGACTTGCCCCAGACAAAATATTTGAGATGTCGAGAATACTTTCGTCTACATTGATTGAATCTGAAGTATACCCTTTGACGCGGTTCAGATCCGCCACGACCTGTTGACATCCGAGACGGCTGATCAAGGTAATCAGCTCACCATCCATACCACCAAAAAATGATTGTCGCGTATAATAGTAATCCATCTCTGATTTTTTCAAACGGGCTAAGTCTTCATCGGTGGCTAAACGAATGTTTGGCACAGAAATGGTAACATGGAGATCCAATAAGGTCGCGAGCTTATTCGCTGCTCTCCCCATCGATATATTCATAAACTCTTGAAGCGCATCTTGATGATCTGCAGAAAAAACCGTATTCATAACAATCCTACCCCATGTAATACATGCTCCAATTGCGTCGGGTCTAACGGCTTCTGAATAAATGACGCAGCACCTAATTGTTTGACTCTTTCCTGAGAATAAGGCTGAATATCTGCACTAATCACGATCACCACACTTTTAGCATCAATCTGATGCAGGTGCTCCAACACCTGAAAACCATCCATTTCAGGCATGGTTAAATCGAGAAACATGACATCCGCGAGTCCCTGATTATAATTGCTGATCGCCTCTTTCCCGTTTGACGCTTCATAAATATTCACATCCCACCGCTCAGGTAAGGCTCTCATCACTGACTTACGCGACATTTTTGAATCATCTGCTATCGTTACATTGATTGCCATTGGCATCTCCCCTCACATTCAAGAAATCATCAACGCTGTTGTGACATTATTTGTCATCATATTGTTTTTAATCATATTTTTTATCATTTTGTATGCTATTTCTAATACTTATGCTGTTTCTAATAATAAAGGGATTAACGCCAACACGGCGTTACCAACAAAATCGGGTAATTGCTCAGCGACTTGCTTGAGTTGTGTCTCAGTTTTGAATTTCTCAATCATGTAAGCCAAACCGACAATGCTTCCGTACACGACCGTCTCATTCTGACTGAGGAAATCGATATGGCTCTGAGATAGAATCATGTCACCGATATCGATCTCATATCCCCATAAAATCAGCAGGTAAGCCGCCGCAACATGGTGGTCATAGTAACCTTCCTGCAACCCCAGATATGTTCTGATATTTTCAAGCGTCGCACCTTCTTCCAACACAAGCAGAGTGCCGATAGACGTTAATAGACTGGCAACAAACACTTTATCCTGTTCACGACGGGCAAGATTCATCTCTTTTGCGATCGATCTTGCAATCGATCCAACCTTCAAGGCTCGTTCTGCGACCTGCTTATGCTGACTCGGTGAAACCCGGTGATGAGGGATTTGAGTTAATAAAGAAACAGCAATTGTTTCAATCAATGTCGCTCCAAGTCGGCTGACCGCTTCAGAGAGTGAATCGGTATGTCTTCTGAACCCAAAGTAAGATGAATTGGCAATTTGAAAGATCCGGGCGACTAACGAGGGTTCATGACTAATAACATCCGCCATTAAATGCATATCACAATTGGGTGAGGCGATCACACCCTGCAATTCATGAACGGTATTCGGCAGTACCGGCAAACCGGATAAAGAACCCAACTTCTGACGACATTCGGCATTAAACGGCATTTTATGTAAACGTTCGGCACACTGAAACAGATGCTCAAAATCTTCCTGAGTAAATGGTTTAGGTAAGACAAAGTGGGCATAACCGTGAGCTTTTTGAGGTAATTCTTGCGTTGTATCTCCCGTCAATAGTACCCGGATTGACTCCGGCAAATTCATTTTGACTTCATTGAGCAACGCATCCCCACGCTTCTTTGGCATCAATAAATCAGAAATAAAGATCGCTGGATGCTCAATCTCAGAAGCCGCCATGATCTCCTCCCACCGCATCGGCTCATCGAGGAGAAGAAACCGCCATTCGGGACGTAAACGACGAACCAGACGGCCAATGGCTTTTAACATAAATTCATCGTCATCAACACATACAACTTCAAGACTTGCCATAGTCCAATCCTTAACTCGCAGACTCTAAATAATGGTTAATCTCTCGTGTCAACTCATGACACCATTGTTCAACCACACTGAGCTGAGTCGTCTGCGCACAAATATTATCCGCTTCATTAAGCGAATCCGTTTCAATTTTCTGGAGGACCTCAGCCAGCTCATCAGCACCAATAAAGCGGGCTGATGATTTCATCCGGTGAGATGTCATCCTGACATGCTGTACATCACCTTCCTGCCAGTAAGATCGCAGTTGGGACAGTGACTCGTCCAGTGAAGTTAGATAACCGCTAAGCATCTCACCAACATTCTCTTCCCCAACCATATCTGCAACCCTTGCCGGCTGGAAATACTGTAAGTTCGCCATGATAATTCCCCATGGTAACTGAGCTAAAAACGATACGTGATATTTACGAACGCTGTTTTCTCAATGCGTTAGGTTTAGTGTAGCTGATTCTCAGCAACGCGAAGGGCCAAAACAGTGCGCCTGTTAACAGAAATCTCGATGTTCTGTCAGGGGAAAATAAAAAATCCCCCGAAAGTTGCCTCCGAGGGATTAATCGATGCAGCGATCATCATAACAGGCTGTCGATTCCGCGACTCAGCAATCTCTGACGGCGTCTCTTTAATCGTCACATCAACGGGGGTGCCCGGACGGTTCAGAAGATAGCTGAGATCACTTGATATACTCAACAGATCTCCCGTGGCTGCCCCGGTTTCAGCGTTTCCTAACACCATTGAAAATGGTGCTGGAACACCAGCACTTTCCAACGCGTGGACAAGAGTCGGCTTCAGACAAATTCTGATAAGCAATTGATTGTCCCGTAGCTTCAGACAGATAATCCGCAAATTCAGCCAGTGTGAAACCATGATCACCGGTCGTTGGGGGATTTTGGTATTAATTGCTGCATGACGGCACGCGACATCGCTTTTTTGGTATTAAGTGAACTCATGAACTCAGGAAGAAAATTACCGGGATTAGTGAAAAGATGCTGTCGCAGACGCTGCAAACTTTAGAACGTGATGGTTTTCTAACGCGGATTGCTCATCCACCACCTCATGTCGAATTCGAATATCAGCTCACCCCGCATGGCCCACCGTGACACAAAAAGCAGCGGTCCTTGTAAGGGCTCGAAGACAATATTATCGATATCCAGAGTATTCAACATCAATATGATCAGGCACGGATAGCACACAAATCACCACTTCAGGCAAAAAAATAAGCGTGCCAAAAGCACGCTTATCCATCACAAACAAGTGATATTCAGTCTTATCATTTATTGCTCGATTGTTTCCAAAACCGATGAAACCTGAGTAGACTTTTGATGATCAGCGGCACGCCAACCACCACCGAGTGCTTTATATAAATTGATCCGACTCAGCAGCAAATTCAAATGCGACGACAGTTCACTCTCTCGGGCACTAAATAATGACCGTTGCGCGTCCAGTAAGTCCATATAACTGTCATTACCTTTTTCATAGCGCATTTTTGCCAGCTCATAATAGTCTTTATTTGCTTCCAGATTTAACTTTTGAGCATTCCATTCTTCCATATAATATTGCTGCCCCAACAATGAATCTGACACTTCCTTGAATGCCGTTTCAATGGTTTGCTGGTAAGTAACAACCGATTCCGCTTTAGTTATTTTCGCAACATCCAGAGAAGCTTGATTATTTCCCCAATCAAAAATCGGTATCGATATCTTCGGAACAAACTGCCACATCCCAGAGGAAGAACTGAATAAGTCATTCAGATCACTACTCATACTCCCTGCACTCGCAGTTAAACTGATTGTTGGGAAAAACGCAGCTCTGGCAGCACCAACATTTGCATTCGCAGCCTTGAGTGAATGTTCCGCAGCCAAGATGTCCGGTCGGGAAAGTAACACTTCAGAAGAAACTCCGATTTTCAATGAAGTCAGCATCTGGTCTTTTTCATCTGGTAAATGGGCATCAATTTCCTGACTTATCGGTGCACCCACCAACTGTCTCAGCGTATTATATTCCTGAGCAACCGATAGCTTGTATGTTGCAAGCGTCGCTTCTGCACTATGAAGTGCAGTCTTACTTTGTGCCAGAGTTAATGCGCTGCTGTATCCTGAATCATACCGAGTTTGAACTAGCTCCAGTGTTTCCCTGTATGCTTTCACCGTATCTTCCGTTAATCGCAACAGCTCTTGTTCAGTCAGCAAATTAATGTATGAAGATGCAACTTCAGCAACTAGAGAAATGACAGCACTTCTGCGATTTTCATCCTCAGCCAGATAAGATTCAAGTGCCTGTGACGACAGATTTTTCAGTCGGCCAAACAGATCCAGTTCATAGCTGCTCACCCCGACGGTTGCTGAATATTCCGAACTATAAGAAGTACCGTTACCCGTTAATGCATCAGAAGTTCTCTCACGGGTACCGCTTCCGTTAAAATTCAGCCCCGGATATCTTTCACTATCCTGAATCCGGTATTCTGCTCTTAAAGAGGCAACACTAAGCAATGTTTGTCTCAGATCTTTATTATGAGCAAGTGCAGATTCAACCAATTTTTGTAACTGTGGATCTGCCATAAATGAACGCCAGTCGGGCAGCACCGATTCATTGCTCGGTGCAGTATTGGTACTGACTCCGGTCCAACCTTCAGTCGACGGAGAAGCAGGACGTTGATAGTCTGGAGCAAGACTACATCCACCAAGTACGACGGCAACCAGAACTGGCAATAATTTAATTTGCATCAGCGCTCTCCTCAGACGGCTGGTTGTTATCAAATCCAATTTGTCTCGGCTTTGTTCTGAACAAGCGCATGACGAAGACAAAAAATACCGGAACAAAAAAGATGGAAAGCACGGTTACGGAAACCATCCCACCAACAACCCCCCATCCAATTGCATGCCGACTTGCCGCACCCGCTCCCGAACTCAATGCCAGAGGGAGGACTCCGAGAATAAATGCAAACGATGTCATCAGAATCGGGCGTAACCGCATTCGGGACGCTTCAACGGTTGCTTTGAACAAGTCCATACCTTCGTCATATTGTGCTTTGGCAAATTCAACAATCAAAATCGCATTTTTGGCAGAGAGCCCCACGGTTGTCAACAGACCCACCTGGAAGTAGATATCATTGGATAGCCCTTTGAGCATTGTGGCAGCCACCGCCCCAAAGATCCCCAAAGGCACAACCAGAATAACTGAAAACGGCACACTCCAGCTTTCATACAATGCTGCAAGAGATAAAAACACAATCAACAGCGAAATTGCATATAACAAACCTGCTTTTGCGCCTGACTGTTTTTCCTGATAGGAAATTCCCCCCCATTCAACACCAACGCCACTCGGTAACTGACGGACAATTTCTTCAATCGCGGTCATTGCCTCCCCAGTACTTTTCCCCTGAGGTGCAGCCCCTTGGATATTAACAGAAGGTAACCCATTGAACCGTTCCAAACGCGGAGAACCATACGTCCAGTAGGTTTTAGCAAAGGCACTAAACGGAACCATATCGCCATCACTATTGCGAACATGCCAAAGTTCAAAATCTTTTGGATTCATCCGATATGGCGCATCCGCCTGCACATACACTTTCTTAATCCGGCCATTATCAATAAAATCATTCACATAAGAAGAGCCCCATGCTACTGACAATGTTGAATCAATATCGTCTACCGAGATCCCCATGGCCATCGCTTTTTCATAATCGAGATCAATCCGTAGCTGTGGTGAATCCTCCATCCCATTCGGACGAACTTGCGCCAGATTCGGATTCTGCGCCGCCATACCAAGTAACTGATTCCTCGCCTGAATCAATTTATCGTGACCTAGATTTCCTTCATCAACCAAGTAGGCATCAAAACCACTGGCGGTTCCCAATGACGGTATAACCGGAAGATTGAACGTATAGATTTGGGCTTCTTTTAATTGAGAGAAAGCGCCCCAAGCCCGACCAATTACAGCATTGGCTGACTGTGCAGGACTTTGTCGCTGACTCCAATCTTTAAACTTGACGAAAGCCATCCCCATATTTTGACCGCGTCCGGCAAAACTAAAGCCAGCAATAGTAAATACGGAGTCAACATTCTCTTTTTCATCTTGAAGAAAGTGTTGGCTCACCTTCTTCATGACACTCAAAGTCCGTTCCTGACTGGCACCCGTTGGCAGTTTGACCATCACCATAATTGAGCCTTGGTCTTCTTCAGGCAGAAATGATGTCGGTAGTTTCGTCCACATCATCCATAATCCACCCGCGATCAAAATATAAATCACTAAATAGCGAAGTTTACTCGTCAACCCATGTTCAACGACCCCTTTATAACGCATCGTCCCTTTATCAAGAAGTCGGTTAAAGAGTGCAATTGGTCCTCGCTTGATGATATGGTGGTTTTCATTAATTGGACGAAGAATCGTTGCACATAAAGCTGGCGTCAAAATCATCGCCACTAAAACAGATAACACCATTGCTGAAACGATTGTGACTGAAAATTGGCGATAAATTTCACCGGAAGCACCACCAAAAAATGCCATCGGTATAAATACCGCACTTAATACCAGTGCAATACCAACTAAAGCCCCCGTAATTTGTCCCATTGATTTACGGGTCGCCTCAAGGGGAGATAAGCCCTCTTCAGTCATCACCCGTTCAACGTTTTCAACAACAACGATCGCATCATCCACCAGCAACCCAATCGCCAACACCAGCCCAAACATGGTCAGTGTATTGATTGAATAATCAAAAGCAGCCATCACCCCAAAGGTACCCAGTAATACAACAGGGACGGCTATCGTCGGAATTAAAGTCGCCCGGAAGTTTTGCAGGAACAGATACATCACCAAAAAGACCAGCACGATCGCTTCAATCAGGGTATGTATAACTTCTTCAATAGATATTTTGACAAATGGTGTCGTGTCATACGGATAAACCACTTTCAGCGTCTTAGGGAAGAATTTGGATAATTCATCCACTTTTTCATGGACGAGAGTGGCTGTATCTAATGCATTAGCTCCCGTTGCCAGCTTCACCGCAATCCCCGTAGAGTACATGCCATTAAATTTGCTGACTACGTTATAGCTTTCTGCCCCCATTTCAATACGTGCAATATCTCTTAATCGAATCTGCGCCCCATTGGTATCCACTTTAAGCAAGATGTTGCTGAAATCATCAACCGTGCTAAGACGGCCTTGTGCAGTAATCGTAGCATTCAGTTGCTGTCCCTTGACAGCAGGTGTACCACCAATTTGCCCAACGGAAACCTGCGCATTCTGGGCCTGAATTGCATTCACAACATCATCAGTTGTCAGGCTATAATTGTTTAGTTTATTAGGATCAAGCCAAATACGCATCGAATGCTGCGAACCAAATATAGTCACTTCACCAACGCCCTGGACGCGGCTCAACCGATCTTTTACATTTGAAACCATATAATCAGCCAACTCATGATCACTCATTGAGCCATCGGTTGAAACAAAACCGACAATCAACAAGAAACTACTGGTTGATTTTGTTACTGTAATCCCTTGGTTAACAACAGAATCTGGTAGGACGGATTCAACGACTGAAAGCTTATTCTGCACCTGAACCTGGGCAATATCCGGATCAGTTCCAGTTGCGAACGTCAATTCAGTTGTGAAATTCCCCGAAGAATCACTGGAAGATGTCATGTATAAGAGGTTATCGAGACCGTTCATATTTTGCTCGATAACCTGCGTCACGTTCTCTTCAACGGTTTTTGCTGATGCACCAGTATAACTTCCGCTAATACTCACGCTAGGTGGGGCGATCTTCGGATACTGTTCTATCGGTAGTGTCTTAATAGCCAAGACACCTATCAGCATGATAAGGATTGCAATCACCCATGCAAATATAGGTCTGTCTATAAAAAAACGGGCCATAAATTACTGCTCCTGCTTCGCATCAATCTGACTTACAGTAACTGTACGTCCGACCTGAATATTCTGTAAGCCATTCACGATGACTTTGTCACCTGCTTTTAACCCTGAATCAACCAGCCAGTCAGGTCCTATAATTCGGTTCGTTACAATCACCTGATCTTGAACTTTATTATTGTCATCAACAAGCATGACATGAGCTTGCCCCTGAACATCCCGGCTCACAGCCGCCTGAGGAACTAGAATGCCATTTTTCCGTTTTTCAACAGGTACATCAGCACGAACATAGAGTCCGGGTAATAACGCTTGATTCGGATTGGGTAACAGGGCACGTAGGTTTACTGTACCTGTTTTTTCATCCACACTCACATCAGCAAACTGTAACGTCGCTTCCTGATCAATTTTTGTACCGTCATCCAAACTCAGCTTAATACCGCTGAGTTTCTGGTTACTAGCGGTCTGTTTTTTCATTTTCAGGAGTTCATTACTGGATTGGGAGAGATCGACGTACAAAGGATCAAGTTGCTGAATAGTGGCCAGATAGTCGGTCTGATTTGCTGTAACCAGCGCGCCTTCTGTCACCGCTGATTTCCCGATACGACCAGAGATCGGTGCTTTGATCTTAGTATAATCAAGATTAATCTGTGCGGACTTCACAGCCGCTTCCCCTGCCATAACTGAGGCAACAGCAGCACGATAGGTCGCCTGGGCATCTTCATAATCCTGTTCACTAACGGCACGTTTTTTTACCAAGCCTTTATAGCGATCAACTTGCAATTTCGCTTTTATCAGCGTTGCATTAGCTGAAGCCAGATCTGCTTTTGCACTATCGAGAGACGCCTCATAAGTCGCAGGATCGATTTGATATAAAACATCACCACTTTTAACCATGCTTCCCTCAACAAAGAAGCGTTTTAAAATAATTCCAGCGACTTGCGGACGAACTTCAGCCACACGATAGGCGCTCGTCCGTCCCGGAAGTCGTGTCGTCAGCTCAACGGGGCGAGGCTGAATTACAACTGTATCAACCGCAACAGCCTGAGGCGCCTGATTTACCGCAACCTTTTGTGCTTCTGGTTGACATCCAGTGAGTGCCAGCGTCAAACCAATCGCAATCAAAGATTGGCGATAAAAGGGAAAAGTTTTCATCATGCATTACTCTCCTAAAACTATGCTACTGGCACTGAAGTAACACCACTTCAGCACCTCATTCCTTATTCTGTACGTGATTCAGTCATCATTGTGTTCACAGTGACCACCGCGAAGAATTCTACAAATCAAGCAGCATCAATCGTCATCCATAGTATCGGTTATGGAGCACTTTATCAGTCATCACAAATCATACTGTAACCAAATTACAGAGAACTAACTATATTCTAGATATTTAGCGGGTTAAAGTGTGGTTAATGATGACTACTTTTAAGCAACTGAAGTAATTCATATAATACATTTATCAATGAAGATTCATAGCAGATACTAACGAATACTATACAGATTGAGTATGACCACCACTAATACTTATCTGTGATGAGACATACGATAATGAAAAAACCCAATCATTTTGATTGGGTTTCAAGACATAAACAACTCAATTTGAATCAGGAATGTGCTCTCGCGGTCTGAATATAGATATCTCTGAGCTGCAACGCAATCGGTCCCGGCTGACCATCACCAACGGGCTGGTCGTCGATTGCAACAACCGGCCAGACAAACGTAGTTGCCGAACTGATAAATGCTTCTTTGGCTTGCATGGCTTCCTCGATAGTAAATAAGCGTTCTTCAACCGCCAGTCCGGTGTCTTGAACCAACTTCATCAAAGCCGCACGGGTAATACCATGCAGAATATCATGACTGAGTGGCCTTGTGACTAATGTTCCTTCTTGCGTCACGATGTAAGCATTGCTGGAACCCCCTTCAGTCACGTATCCATCTTCAATGAGCCACACATCATCAGCTCCTGCGGCGTGTGCTGCATGCTTTGCCAGACACGCTGGCAGCAGGCTGGTGGTTTTAATATCCCGGCGTTTCCAGCGGATATCGTCAAACGAAATCACTTTAATGCCATGCTTCACTTTCGGGCTATCAACCAATTGCCTTGCCTGAGTAAATAAAACTAACGTCGGCTCAATCGCATCTTGGTAAGAAAAGTCACGCTCCCCTTCATTACCCCGGGTTAATTGCAAATAGATGCCCCCTTCAACCAAATGATTTTTTTCAATCAGTGTTTGCTGAATGCACGTTAGTTGCTCCGCAGTAGCTGGCATTTTAATTCCCAGCTCACGACAAGAACGTTCCAGACGAGCAATGTGCCCCGCATTATCAATCAGTTTGCCATCCAATACCGATGTCACTTCATACACGGCATCGGCAAACAGAAAACCCCGGTCAAAAATTGATACTTTCGCTTCAGATTCTGGAACATACGTCCCATTCACATAAACAATCCGTTCCATAAATAATTTTCCCTTTATCCCCATAGTTCCGAACCAAAAGGCAGCATTTGATTTTTTTCAAACTCAAAACCATGTTCAATATCCTGATTCAGCAATAACGGGCCATCCAGATCGACGACATCAACTCCCTGAGCAACAACAAATGCAGGTGCCATACTGAGTGAAGAAGACAACATACAACCCACCATAACCTGTAATCCCGCTTCCTGAGCGGCTTGTTTCAACGCCAATGCTTCGGTTAAGCCACCGGTTTTATCAGTCTTAATATTAATCATGTCATAGCGACCAATTACACGACTCAGGCTCTGCCGATCATGGCAAGATTCGTCAGCACAAATCGGTATCGGCCGAGGCAAACGATCTAAAACCATATCTTCATCGGCATGGAACGGCTGCTCGATCATCGCAACATTCAGCTGCTCTAACTCAGGAATCAACGCTTGATAGGTTGCAACATCCCAAGCTTCATTGGCATCAAGAACAATCGTTGCCTGTGGTGAACCACGACGAACAGCACGGACACGCTCCAGATCCTCCGGGCCACCCAACTTTAACTTGAGCAACGGGCGAAAAGCATTCGCGACCGCAGCCTCTTCCATCTTGTGCGGTTTATCGAGCGATAATGTATAAGCTGTTGTCAGCGCACAAGGCGTTATCTGGAGCTGCGACCAAATCGTGGTTTGACTGAGCTTGCATTCCAGATCCCACATGGCGCAATCAACCGCATTCCGAGCCGCCCCGGCAGGTAATAAGGGCTGAAGTTGCTGACGGTTAATTCCACATTTGATTTCAGGGGAAATGCCCTCAATCAGTGCGATAACGCTGTCGACAGACTCGCCATAACGATGATAGGGAACACACTCTCCCCGCCCGATGAAACCATTTTTTTCCATCTCAACTACGATTGTTTCCGCGGAGGTCTTACTGCCGCGGGAAATCGTGAAACTACCGCGAATCGGCCAGCTTTTTCGGTAGAGACGAATATTCACGAGAACACCGCCAACTGATCAACAATACGTCCGACGCCTTGGCGGAAAGGATCAACCACCGGTAATCCAAGCTGTTCTTCAAGTGCTGTCATATAAGACAATGCCGCTTGCTCATCCAATCCAGACGTGTTGATCGATACCCCGACAAACTGAACATCCGGATTAGTTAAACGCGCTGTCGTCAGATTGGCAGCCATACAGGCATCAATATCCGGCAAGGCATAATCCGGCAACCCCCGCATATGCTGACGCGTTGGCTCATGACACAACACCAGCGCATCCGCCTGAGAGCCATGAATCAATCCAGTGGTAACGCCGGCAAACGACGCATGAAATAAAGAGCCCTGCCCTTCGATGACATCCCAGTGATCAGGGCTGTTGGCAGGAGATATCGTCTCAATCGCACCAGAAATAAAGTCAGACACCACACAGTCAGCACTGACCCCCTCCCCGGAAATCAGAATCCCGGTCTGACCGGTTGCCCGAAAATCGGCATCCATCCCGCGGTCACGCATTTCTTTCTCAATCGCAAGCGACGTATACATTTTTCCTACGGAACAATCGGTTCCTACGGTTAGCAAACGCTTACCCGTCCGTTTTTTACCATTCGCGACCGGATAAACCTGAGTCGGATAGCGCACATCAAACAAAGCACAACCTTGTTTCTCTGCGCACGCGACCAAAGCGGGAATATCGGTCAATTTATTATGTAATCCCGACGCAATATCCATTCCCGCTTCTAACGCTTCAACCAATACATTAATCCATTCATCAGAAATAATGCCGCCTCGGTTTGCAACACCAATCACCAGCGTTTTTGCCCCGGCTGCCACTGCGTCCGATATGCTCATATCAGGCAAGCCACAATCGGCATTGCAGTTTTCTAAACGAAACTGTCCGACACAATACTCTGGGCGCCATGTCTTGATGCCTTGGGCAACCTTCGCAGCTAATGCATCAGCTGCATCACCTAAAAACAATAAATACGGTTTCTTCAGTTCCATCTCGCAATCACTCCATCCAAGTCAGCATAAATATAAAATGTTCATTATGGGTTAATCATCATTTACAGAGCAAAATACATGACAACATGAAGGAAAGGAAATGAGCAACAAAATCATTTTTGCGCACCATTAATGAATAAAAATTCAATAATAAACACATAAAAGAATAAAAATTCACTCAATTGCAGAATACGCATATAATAGAAACCGCCAGTCCTGTGTATTTTTTCAGAGTCTTATTCTAAACCCACTGACTGAATCAGAAAAATGCACGGCCTACACTCCTTTTTCAAATTTATATAATTTTACAGAATCGGTCATTTATCAGTGATTCAAACTATTAAAGTGAGCTAAACAAAATCTTACAAATATGTGACTATAGTCACTAAAATAATGATAATTTATGTATATATCTATCGCTCCCGATTCTAGGAGTGACTTTAAATGGTGCAAATTGCCCTATATTGGTGCTTAATATCAATATATTGTCGGTCAAGACAGATCCTCAAAATAGAAATCACATGATGTTCACTTATGTGTCTGACCGGTAACCTATAGAATTGCTCTCTCACTGAATTGAAATTTAAAACCAAAAAATACAAACTTTACAGCATAAAATGAAAGACCATATCATTACTGATGTCGTTAACAACATTTCCCAAACACATACCGCACATATAGGGCTTCCTCACCCCAATAAGCAGTCAGAAAGCTTCCCGTAATCTCAAAGCACTGGCCTGCATATTGCTTCTTCTGCCTTGCTATTTGGATATGATGAAAGTTAGTGAAAATTACACAAATCTCATCTGCTGATGGCATGCTTGTTGAGTGAAGCGATAGGATACGCATTATTAATACGTTAATGATTAATATATGCATTGCTCAAGCAGGCGATATACACTGTTGTAACAGAAAATTAAAGATGATCTCTATGTTTGCCCAAATCAGGAACGATTATGATTACTGCTGAAGCGGTTATTGATTTAAATGCATTAAGGAATAATTTCACCTTATTAAAATCCCACTGTGATAGTGGTACCAAACTGATCGCAGTTTTAAAAGGTGATGCTTACGGGCACAACGCCATCCGAGTCGCACACGCACTACCACATGCCGACATGTTTGCTGTCTCCCGGATTGAAGAAGCGATTGAATTACGCTCGGCAGATATTCTTCAACCCATCTTATTATTGGAAGGTTGCTTCTGCCCGGAGGATCTCCAGCTGGCCGCACAGCTCAATTTTCACACCACGATCCACTGTATTGAGCAACTACGAGATTTCGAGCAAACGCCACTGACGCAACATACCCCGGTTTGGTTAAAATTAGATACCGGAATGCACCGCCTCGGCGTTCAGCCCGATGAGATCAGTGCGTACATCACACGCTTGGAAAAAAGCGGAAAAATTGCAGGCGATGTTGGTTTTATCAGCCATTTCAGCTGTGCTGACGACCTGAATTCACATTCCACACTGGCTCAACTTGAACGTTTTAAAGCGCAGACACAAGCGTATCAAGGGATGAAAACACTGGCTAACTCCGCCGGCATTTTGTTCTGGCCAGATGCTCACTTTGACGCTGTCCGGGCCGGGATTGCCTTGTACGGCATTGCCCCGAGTATTGATGAAATTGGTCAGCAACGTCATTTGACACCGGTGATGACATTACAGTCCAAGTTAATTGCTGTTCGTCGGCACCAGGCAAACCAACCCGTCGGCTATGGTGAAAATTGGACCTCAGATCGAGACACTTACATTGGTGTGGTCGCAATGGGCTACGGTGACGGCTATCCGAGATCGGCCCCGAATGGAACCCCCGTCTATATTAATGGCCGTATTGTGCCGATAGCCGGCCGGATATCCATGGATATGATAACCGTCGATCTGGGACCGAACGCAACCGATCAGGTTGGAGACCGTGTTGAACTTTGGGGTAATCATGTCCCGGTCGAACAAGTTGCCAAATTAGTCGGAACAATTCCATATGAACTGGTAATTCAGTTGACTCGACGCGTTGTCAGAACCTTTATCAATGAATGACAATCACGACACCGCCATTTACATCGACTGAACCACCGCTGACTGCTGCAACGCCTGACGGATCTTCGCCGCAAATTCAAGTGCATGGGCACCATCTCCGTGGATACAGATAGTGTCGGCTTGAATATCGATCCACTGCCCGTCGGTTGTCCGAACCTTGCCTTGGCAGACCATATCAAGCACTTGAGTCAAGGCCGCATCGTCATGATGAATCAAGGCATCGGGTCGGTCGCGTGGGGTTAACGTACCATCAGGCTGATATGTGCGATCCGCGAAAACTTCATGGGCCACACGCAACCCTTCGGTTTCTCCGGCACGAATCAGTGCACTGCCGGATAATCCATACAATACCAAAGTTGGATCAACATCTTTCACCGCCTGAGCAATTGCTGCAGCCAACAACGCATCCTGAGCAGCCATATTATATAAAGCACCATGCGGTTTCACATGATGCAAATATCCGCCGGCAGCACGAACAAACCCGTGCAACGCTCCAATCTGGTAAACGACCATGTCGTACGCTTCCTGAGGAGAAATCGCCATCATCCGACGACCAAATCCAGCGAGATCCGGTAATCCCGGATGTGCACCAATGGATAAACTTTTCTCTAATGCATGTCTGACTGTCTCGCGCATCACACACGGGTCACCGGCATGAAAGCCACAAGCAATATTTACAGAGCTGACAAAATCCATCAATGCCACATCATTGCCGAGCGAATACACCCCGAAGCTTTCTCCCATGTCACAATTCAGATCGACTCTGTTCATATTGTCCTCACTGCTTAATTCGGTAGATAACCTGAACCTTTGTCATTCCCGTTCAGCGAGAAGCCAAGGCCAGTGCCACGCGTTGTAAATAACGCGCCTGAACTGCGGTAGCCATACGGGCTTCAGCCAGAGAGACAAGCTGAAAATACACCTGCTCCCCCGGTCGCAGTTGACCTAAACGCCACAAGTCACTGTCAATGACGACAGCCATTCTCGGGTAGCCCCCACTCGTCTGCCCTTCAGCCGCCAGAATAATCGGTTGCCCATCCGGTGGCAATTGAATCACGCCAGGGAAAACCGCATGAGACACTAGCTTGATCTCAGATTGCGCCTCAATCGGCGGACCTTCGAGTCGGAATCCCATCCGATTACTATTGGGACTCACTTGCCACGCGGTGGTGAAAAACTGTTCTTGAGCATGGAGAGAATAGTGTCCGAATTCCGGTCCGACACAGACACGAATGATCGCATCGGGAACCGGCAGTAAAATACCAAAGTGCTCATCGGACACCGCATCATGGATGTGGCGGTTTTTTCCTACAGGCAGCCGATCACCTTTGCGCAACGGCCGTCCATCAACACCGCCGAAACCAGCCTGTAAATCGGTTGCAGCAGCGCCCATCACCAGCGGCACATCGATCCCCCCTTGAACCGCAAGATAAGCACACAATCCTCGCTTAGGCATGTAGAGTTTTAATTGCTGTCCGGCGTAGGCGCGATAACGCCAACCCGGATAAACTGGGAGATCATCGCATCGGGCAAAGCAATCCGCTCCGGTCAGCGCAAAACAAACATCCGTCTGAAAGAGAAACGTACTGGTCCCGAACATGATTTCCAACCCGGCAGTATTATCGGGATTACCGACTAATCGATTGGCAATCGTCAGCGCCAGAGCATCGAGCGCACCAGCACGGGATACCCCTTGATGACGAAATCCCTCACGCCCCAAATCCTGAACACTCACCAGCGGGCCGGTCTGTCGCACTTCAATCACAATCAACCTCCGCAACGGTGAACGTGACCCTATCCCCCGGTAACCAAAAAGAAGGTTGCGCACGTTGTGGATCAAACAAAACTACGTCAGTTCGTCCAATCACTTGCCAGCCTCCGGGAGATGCATTGGGGTAAACTCCGGTTTGCGCACCACCAATCGCTACGGAACCCGCTGGAATTTTTGTTCGGGGTGAGGCATGTCGGGGCGTATGCAGCGCTTCAGGTAACCCGCCAAGGTAAGCAAAACCCGGCTGAAAGCCTAAAAAATAAACGCGATATTCCGCCTCAGTATAAAGACGAATCACCGCATCAATACTCAATCCGGCATGATCCGCAACATGCGCCAAATCAGGACCATTATCGCCGCCGAATGTCACGGCAATTTCTAGTTGCCGTCCGTCAGTCTGTACCATGTCGTCGGCAGCCCAGTAGTGATGGAACAGCTCGCATACAGAGTCATATTCATCCGGCTTGTTGTCGGTTATGTATGGCTGAACACGAACCGTCAGATTATTCATACCGGGGACAACATCGACCATTTCCGGTCTGGTTTTCAGCTGTTCCGCGATTGCCCAGATTTTCTGTTGCTGAGATAACGTCACCGGATCCGGTGCCTGAAGCACATAGCTATGCTCTCCTAACCGGTAAATGTCAATTTGTCCGGATTCTCTCACTCAAACCTCCCTCCATGTTAGTGATGTCGGACATGACAGAATCAATACGATAACACTCAAAACCAGACCGTGAATGGGTCTGGTTTTGAGTGTTGATCTTAAATGATGTTTCTGACCGAATGACGATGAATAAAGGCTTTAATCTCCTCAATCGGCATCGGTCTGGCGTAATACCATCCCTGCCCGATCACCGCGATATCTCGTTTACGCAGATAATCAACCTGTTCGGGGGTTTCAATCCCCTCCAACACAATCGTGACATCCTCAAAACCTTCCAGCAGATCTAACATCATGTTAACGGTTCGTCCAGCAATCGTGTCAGTCCCTAACGCACTGGTAAACATCCGGTCAATTTTAATCTCATCCGTATAAATATCACTGAGCCACGACAAATTCGAATATCCTGTCCCGAAATCATCAAGCGACACTCGGAAATGACGCAGTCGGAGCGAATCACACACGGAAACAACATCCTGACAACCAAAGGACGAGCGCTCGGTAATTTCAAACATGATCTGATTCACATTGACTGAATACTTGTTCACGATTTCAGTCACGCGTTCAATGAAAGGCTTGGTCAGGTACTCATCCACAGCCAAGTTGATGCTCAAGGTGTATTCCGGATACTTTTGTAAAACTCGCGCCATATCTTGAATCGACTGCTCGACAACAAACAGTGTCAGTTGGCGAATCTGCTTCGTCTGTTCCGCCAAAGGAATAAAGACCTCTGGACTGATGTTCCCCAACAGTGGGTCATGCCAGCGACATAACACTTCAAACCCTTGAATCCGTTCATCTTTTAGCATAAATTTGGGTTGATATACCAACGAGAGTTGCCGATGTGCAATCGCCTTACGTAAGCGACTCTTCAGCTGTTTATCCCTAGAGGCGGGCATTCCCCATGTTTTATAGCTGAGTAAGATAAATAAGATCACAACGACAAAGGCACTCAGGGTCGGGCCATTCAAAGCATGATAGAGAAAGGGATGATTATCTCTGACCAACACACAGAGCGACGGTGTATTGCTACACTGTTTTTCAACCGACAAGCGGCGGGACAAATTCCCGTCCGGTTGAATTTCCGGCAACACGGTATCTCCCAACCGTTCAAAAACATACTTCAGGCTCGCGCTGCGAATTTCCACCGTATAATTATTCGAGATTTCAAAGCCCTCAAAGACCCGGGGAGCGGTCATCGTAATGACGTTATCGCGAAAAGTCAGATCAATCGGAACATGATTCGGCAACGATTCAAACTGGTAACGTTTTACAAAAGAATAACCATTCGACATATATTGTGCTTCTGGCAGCCGGAGTGGCGTCTCTAACTTTTTGAGTGTCAGGCATTGAATCATCCCGCCTTCGATCCGGCCAATATCGGCAATAAAATGGTTAACATGCAGAATGTCCTGCATCAAATGTTCATCTTCCTGACTACATGGAACCGTATCACTGTCAGCCAGCAATTGTATTGCCTGATTTAATTGTGTTGCAATTTGGGTTGCATGACTGAGGGTAAGATGAGCCACATTTTTCATTTCTTCACGATGAAATGTCGTCATCATCATCTGCGCAAAAATGCCCAGAAAGAGGCTCGTAAGAACTATCAATTGCATCGGCTGTTTCAAAACTAAGCCGTATAATCTGATTCTGCTTGTCTTGTGCAGCTTGTCGGATGGGTGTTCTGCCATATAAAATCCTAGTTTGCGACTTCCGTACTTAGGTAATACCAACCGAGTAACCTCCCGACTCTATGCAATCATAATACTGATTATTTTCGTGCTTAATGACAGTTTAGTTCACGAAATTCAATACAACCTATACAGGGTCATCATGAGATGACTGGAAATTATTGTGCAATTCTATACCAAAAGTGTTCATTATTTGAATCATATGCACGAAATAACTGAGTGATCTCTCAGTTTATCTGCTTTTGACATAACCACTTTTCATCAGAGTACGCTCACATCATTAACGATGGAATCGGACCACCTCGATCGCTGAATTGGGTGTTCATCCGTGATGAAACGATCCACACTCATTTCAGAAGCTGTCATTTACAAACACCAATTGACATATGTCAATGAAATCATTTATAGTCGCTACTGTTCACAGAAAAGCATATCAATTCGCTTGTATCTGTTATCCGAATTAAACAGGCGCAATGACATATATCAATTATTTGTAGTACAAGGAGCATTCATGAATATTACCAATGTTGCATTTATCGGTTTAGGTGTAATGGGATACCCGATGGCTGGCTATCTTGCCAAGGCAGGCTATCAAACTCACGTCTATAACCGTACGCATACCAAGGCGGAAACTTGGGAACAACACTATTCCGGTAAATCTTATCCAACCCCGAAACTTGCTGCTGAAGGTTGTGAAGCCATTTTTCTCTGTGTCGGTAACGACCAGGATGTCCGCAGCGTCATGTATGGTGATGATGGGATTATTGCCGGAGCTAAACCGGGTGCAATTATCGTCGATCACACCACCACCTCTGCTGAACTTGCACTTGAGCTGGCTCAGGCATGTCGGGAAAAAGGCATCTCATTTGTCGATGCTCCCGTATCCGGAGGACAAGCCGGCGCTGAGAATGGCACACTGACAATCATGTGTGGCGGTGAAGCTGAGGTCTTCAGCCAAATCCAACCCGTTATGGCCCATTACGCCAAACAGTCGGAGCTTCTCGGTACGCACGGGCAGGGCCAACGCTGTAAAATGGTCAACCAGATTTGTATTGCCGGAGTCCTCCAAGGGCTAAGTGAAGCATTACAGCTGGCACAAGCAGCCAATCTGGATATTGAACAAGTGGTCAATGTGATCAAACACGGTGCTGCCGGCTCTTGGCAGATGGAGAATCGCGCTGTGACAATGTCACAAAATAAATTTGATTTCGGCTTTGCTATCGACTGGATGAGAAAAGATTTAGGCTTCTGCCTGAATGAAGCGGCTCGTCACCAGATTGAGCTCCCGATGACAAAAGAAGTGGATAGCATGTACGCAAAACTTCAGGATCGAGGTCTGGGACGGATGGACACTTCGGTGTTAATTAAAGCCTACGATAAAACATCAATATAAATCTTGATCATCGGCATGATTGATGAACCACAAAATTTATGGTCGAAGCAACATCACTTCGGCCTAATTTTTATCATGATAAACGACTTGCCGTTTCAATACATACGGATACAGTCCTTGATTAAATAATTCAGATCAATCATTTAAATTCCTCACCGAGAGTTGATGATAAACCACCGCTTTAAACTGAATGCCCGCCTGTAATTTTCAATCATACAAAAACATGATATACCTTCCATTTTTATATTTCACGACCATTTTTAAATATTATTTCATTTAAAAAACAAAATTTATCAATGCCATTGTTAAATAACATAAACCCACAATATCAAAAATATCATTAAATATTTTACGAATAATTTAACATAATGATACATTTCAAAAAAATCAAAACAACCATCATCACTACCGATGAACGCCATCAACAATGCGAATACAAAAAATACATATAAATCATATATATAAACAGATTCGAATTCACAAAATCGAACCAAAAAACACATAACATCCGTTATTCAATGGATTCATCCCATCTTCAACATAACGTATGACATTTTATTTATTACTTGATAAACATCACGAAAAATTTATTTAATTACCCAACCAAATAACACTGAAACACAATAATTTATGATGATAGGCATATAGATTATTCGCTTACTTTTTACGATAAAAATAACAGTTCAATAATTAATTCCACAGATAACACATTCAGGTTTTGACAGGCCGTTATTCTATCGCTAATTGTTAATGTGTTTGATGAGACTATTTGACTTCAGTTTATTTTCAGTTTTTTACTGACAAATCTATAGCTCTGCAAGTTGTCACCAATGACAAGCAAATATGAATTTTTATCTCAATTTATAGACTCAGGGTCGAGTCAGGGGGTGGATGAGCATTCATTTATGGATAACAACAGATCATATTCAGCAATAAAAATAAATACTTAAAAAATAATTGAAAGGAGTAACAAATGAGAAAACAGCAAGTTTTCAAAAACATCAGTTGTAAGAAACAGACCCTCAGTATTGGGATCAGTCTGGCTCTGGCTGCTTTATCCGGTTCTGCGTATGCAGGATGTACCTATGAAGTTCAGAGTGACTGGGGCTCAGGTTTCGTTGCTAACGTGACTGTTAAAAATGATACTTCCAGCGCTGTATCAGCATGGAACGTGGGCTGGGAGTTCACCAAAGGTGCTAACATCACCAATATCTGGAACGCTGTCCTGTCAGGCAGTAACCCATACACTGCCAGCAGTACTCCCTCAAACGGTAGTCTACAGCCCGGATCCAGCACCACATTCGGCTTTCAAGGTACTGGTACATCTGAAGTCCCAACCCTAACCGGTTCACTGTGCGGTGATAATGGTGATGGTGGTGACAATGGCGGCGGCGATAACGGCGGTGGCGACAACGGTGGTGGCGAAGGTAACCAAGTTGTCTTCCGTGTGAATGAAAATGGTCACATCACCAAAGATGATGTCGTCAAACCTGTGCGTTGTGGCTCGTGGTTTGGTCTGGAAGGCCGTCATGAACTGCCAAACGACTCTGTCAACCCAAATGGTGCTCCGATGGAACTCTACATGGGTAACACTTTCTGGGCGAACAACAGTCAGGGAACAGGCCGGACGATTCAACAAACCATGGATGAAATCAAAGCGAAAGGCATCAACCTGATTCGTCTGCCTATCGCACCGCAAACACTGGATCCAGATGACCCTCAAGGTCAGCCTCGCGTCTTTAAAAACCACCAATCTGTTCGTGCAACCAATGCGCGTCAGGCGTTGGAAGATTTCATCAAACTTGCTGACAAAAATGGACTCGATATTCTGCTCGATATCCACTCATGTTCGAATTATCTCGGTTGGCGTGCCGGACGTTTGGATGCAACCCCACCTTACGCAGATGCCAATCGTGATAACTACATCTACAAACGTGAAGGCTACTCCTGTGGTACAGATGTCGGCTCTGGCGTGATTGTTCAAGAATACAACGAACAGAAATGGCTGGAAGACCTTCGTCAACTGGCCCGTTTCGCGGATGAGTTGAAAGTGAACAACATCCTCGGGATCGATATCTTTAACGAACCATGGGATTACACTTGGACCGATTGGAAAACGCTGGCTGAACATGCATATCAGGCCATCAACGAAGAAAACAAAAATGTTCTGATCTGGGTTGAAGGGATTGGTAGCGTCAAATCAGACGGTACACAAAATCCTCACGGTGATGAAGCAACCAATCCAAACTGGGGAGAAAACTTCTTTTCCATGGCAACCAACCCACTGGACATTCCAAAAGATCGTTTAGTGCTGTCACCACATACTTACGGCCCTTCTGTTTCCGTACAGAAACAGTTTATGGATCCGGCTCAGCCAGAATGTGCCGGCTTGTCTGAAGATGATGCTGCAAAAGCAAAATGTAACATTGTGATTAACCCAGAATTGCTCAGACAGGGCTGGGAAGAACACTTCGGTTACCTCAAAGATGAAGGCTATGCGATTGTGATCGGTGAGTTCGGTGGTCACTATGACTGGCCGGAGTCTGGCGCAGTCCGTATTCAAGATATGTGGGGTTACCTCCCTCGTTCTGATTACGATAAAAAATGGCAAAATGCGTTTGTTGACTACATGTCAGACAAGAACATTGAAGGCTGCTACTGGAGTATCAACCCAGAATCAGACGACACCGGTGGTTTGTACAGCCACGCCTACGATGCACGGACCAACACATCAGGCTGGGGTGAATGGACAGGCTTCGAAACTGAGAAATGGGATATGTTACAACGGTTGTGGGACTCAAATACCGTCAAGTAACAGTTGATATTTGACCTCTCATTATAGTGAAGGAGTTCTGATGAGAACGCTCTACATTATATTTCTTGCGGGCATCACGCTCGCAGGAACTGTGCAAGCAAGCGTCAGAAATGGTGTGTATACCATTCAGTCGAAGGTCAGTGGTAAATTCGTCGAAGTCGCAAATGCTGACAAAAGTAATGGTGCCAACATCAGTCAATGGCCGGATAACGGCCATAACACACAACGTTGGCTCATTACCAAGCGCGATGACGGCTACTACTCCATCATTAATCTTAACAGTGCCAAAGCAATGGAAGTATACAGCGCTGGTAAGGCGAATGGCGACAATGTTTCACAATGGCAGTATGGGGGCAGTGATAACCAAAAGTGGGACATTCGGGATCTGAATAACAACTATTATGTGCTGGTGAATAAAAACAGCGGTAAAGCGCTGGATTTATGGGACTGGGACACATCTGACGGAGCCAATATTGATCAGTGGGAGGTCAACAATCTTGATGTACAACAGTTTCACTTGAGTTTAGTTCAGGCCTCTGGTGGCAAGCCGGTGGATACCTCATCCACCAATGGCATAACCAACCATTGGCCACTGAGCGGTAACTTAGGAACACACGATCCGACGATTGCCTATGAAAACGGGACTTGGTGGGAATTTCAAACCGGTAAAGGAATCTATGGCAAAGTCAGTGATAACGGCTTGGATTGGAATCCGCGACCATCCGTTTTTCCGAATGGCTTACGTTGGTGGTACACCTATGTACCCGATTTGCAAAACGATGACGTATGGGCTCCGGATGTGAAATATTATAATGGCCGAGTCTGGCTCTATTATGCTGTTTCAACATTTGGTTCTCGCGTGTCGGCAATTGGTTTGGCTTCAGTCTCAAGTTTAGCAACCGGTGACTGGCAAGATCACGGAATGGTGATTCATACCACCGCTGCCAATGACTACAATGCCATTGATCCTGACTTAGTGATTGATAAAGACGGTGACCCATGGCTGACGTTTGGTTCTTTTGGCTCGGGTATCAAGCTGGTCCGCCTCAATCCAATCACCATGAAACCG
Source organism: Vibrio rubrogenes (assembly GCF_059641415.1). Classification (NCBI taxonomy): domain Bacteria; kingdom Pseudomonadati; phylum Pseudomonadota; class Gammaproteobacteria; order Vibrionales; family Vibrionaceae; genus Vibrio; species Vibrio rubrogenes. Next base: position 2,089 of record NZ_JCARSY010000005.1, on the reverse strand, counting down.
ATTGGCGATCTGTCGAGCCTGGCAAGTCGTTCCGGTGGAATTGAAGCCCCCAGTATTGTTTATCGTCGCGGTTACTATTATCTGTTTGTATCCACAGGTCGCTGTTGTCGTGGCGTCGACAGCACCTACCAGATCCGTTATGGCCGGGCTACCGATATTACCGGCCCGTATCTGGATAAAAGTGGTAAAGACATGATGAAAGGCGGCGGGACTTTACTCGATGGCGGCAGCAATAGATGGATTGGCCCCGGTGGTCAGGATATTGCCAACACCGATGTGATTGTCCGTCATGCTTATGATGCGACTGATGACGGTAATGCTAAACTGCTGATTAGCACACTCAACTGGGATAGCAACGGCTGGCCGAGATATTAGGTTAAGCCAGTGTGTTCACTTAATACGGGTCACTTTAATGAGTGGCCCGTCCATTTTTAATTATCAAACTCACTCTTGCTGCCTGTTGTTGCAAAATAAAAACATAATTGCATTTTGCAATAAAGATATGAGCATGACTGTATTGAATACTGACTACTATTTAATCAAAATCAAATAAATCAATTAGTTAAAACAATTTTAAAATTGGCACACATAGTGCAATAGTATTAGTGACCCTTATTAAGCCGAGGGTCACCTAGCCAACTGACGTTGTTAGTGAACCAAATTGTTCATATCGATAGCCAATCACACCATTGTGATTGGCTTTTTTATGAATGGTCTATCAATCGTTCATCGCTTGCTGCAAATGTGCTAAAAGCCAGCTCAGCGCTGCATTCTGAATCTGTCTTTTATGCCACAACAAACAGAGCTGAATGTCCTCGTAATCCATCGGAACATCACTTATCGTCAGATTGTAATTCTGTTGCCAAATGACAGAGAGCCCATGTGGCACCGTTGCTAAGAACGTTTAAAGCCCTTTCTTTCACATCTATCCAATCTATCCCCTCAAATCAAACAATCATGGTCAAAGCTTCACCACTACGATATGCTTATTTTATTCTTTTCAAATCATGCTGGCTCAGCACAAGGATAGTTTATGCCAATTGAATTTCTTCTGACTTCACTGATTGTTGTTCTGCTCCCCGGTACCGGTGTGTTATATACCGTATCGATTGGCCTGACCCGCGGTGCCAAAGCCAGCCTCTATGCGGCGCTCGGCTGTACTGCCGGTATTATTCCGCATCTGGTTGCCAGCGTTTTCGGGCTGGCGGCCATTTTACATACCAGTGCAGTCCTGTTTCAGCTGTTGAAATATGTCGGCGTGTTTTATCTGGCTTATCTGGCTTGGGGCATGTGGAAAGACGCCGGGGCACTGACACTTCAGAATGAAAACACGCATCAAACGGGTTATCTTGCTATTGCGTCCAAAGCCGTGTTGATTAACTTACTCAACCCGAAACTGTCGATCTTTTTTCTCGCCTTTCTGCCTCAGTTTGTCCCTGCGCAACAAACGGCTCCGATACTGCACATGTTGATCCTGAGTCTGGTGTTCATGTTGATGACCTTCGTCGTGTTTGTCATCTATGGCCTGCTGGCCAATAAAATCCGTCATGCCATCATCCAGTCACCCAAAATTGTCCGTCGGATCCAGAAAAGCTTTGCCGGACTGTTTGTATTGATGGGGATAAAACTGGCAGCGATGGAACGTTAGTTGTTCAGCGAGGCAGGTGACGTATCACAAATCGTCACGCCCTGAACCTCAGAAACGGCATGATAGAGTGACGCTTTGCGGGCAATGACTTCATGTGCCTGCTCTTTTCCGATGTATATATGATCGTTTGCAAACAGGTGACACCCGTTCACTTCGATGTGACCAGAAATCACATAGATTTGCTCCCAGCCCGGGTGAAAATGTCGCGGAAGACAAGCGCCCTGTTCCAGTTGGAGTAATGCTATATTCGGGCCGGGTTCCGACTGGTGCAGCCACGCATAACGAATCCCCGGATAAGGTGTATCCTGCCACACTCGCTGTGCAGATAAAGAAACAGATTCTTTCATTAATTCTTATCCCATCTCCATTTACTGTAATTATGTACAGTACCTTGCTAAGAATCTGTTTTCAATATTCTGCTGAAAAAAAGCCTCACTCACC
>NZ_JCARSY010000049.1:0-16225 GCF_059641415.1 Vibrio rubrogenes | reverse complement strand
GGGATATTCCCCCTTGATACTTAAACCCCTTCCCCATAGGCCTTTGTGACTTCTTCTGCGATGATATCAATCCCTTTTTGCATCTGTTCGTCGTCTTGCACATAATTCATCCGCAAGCATTGATGACCGTGTTCCCATTCTTCCTGCTGACCGATAAAGAAATACTCTCCGGGGATAATCAGTACCCCCCGATCTTTCAAGCGCTGATAGAGTTCCATTGTGGTGATCGGCAGTTCGTCGAACCATAGCCAGAGGAAGATGGCACCTTCCGGTTTGTGGATCCGAAAACGCGGATCAGGAATCGCCTGTTGGAGCAGTTTGATGGCGCGTTGGGATTTTTGCCGGTAGAACGGTTGGATTACATGGTCACTGAGGCGCAGTAGATCGCCTTGTTCAATCATATAATTGGCGATTGCCGGGCCGATACTGCAGGGGGAAAGATTAATAATACCGCTGAGATTCGTCATGGCTTGGGTGATTTCTTCATTAGCTATCACGATTCCGCAGCGGACGCCCGGTAAGCCGAGTTTCGACAGGCTCATACATAAAATGGTGTTTTCATTCCAGAACGGCGTCACATCTTCAAAAATAATATTTGGAAACGGCAACCCATAGGCATTATCGATAATCAGCGGAATCTGATGCTGACGTGCCAGTTGATCGAGTTTACGGACTTCTTCGTCTGTCAGCACATTGCCGGTTGGATTGGTTGGGCGGGAGGCACAGATCGCGGCAATTGAGTCATCCACTTGCAGATGTTCGAAATCAATATGGTATTTGAACAAGCCATGATCAAGCATTTCGATGTCTGGCCGGTAAGAGATAAACATCTCCTCATGAATGCCGGCATCCCCATAACCAATATATTCCGGGGCCAGAGGCAGCAGAATTTTCTTATGTGAGCCGTCCGGTTGTTTGCCTGCCAGCAAGTTGAACAGATGAAAAAAGCTGCTCTGACTGCCATTGGTCAGGCTGATGTTTTTTTCTGAGATATCCCAACCGAGGTTTTCTCGCAGCAGCGCTGCCAGCGTCCGCAGAAAGGCGTCTTTTCCTTGCGGACCGTCGTAGTTTGTCATGGCAGCAACCAGCTCGCCGCTATCGAGCAGCGACTGGCTCGCCTGATGAAAATAATCGAGCATGGCTGGGATGGCTGCCGGGTTTCCGCCGCCGAGCATAATGGCTCCGGGAGTGCGAAGGCCGGTGTTGAGATCATCCATGAGCTGAGTGATACCTGAGTATCGGTTAAATTTTTCACCAAACGAAGAGAACTGCATGACTGAATTACCTGATATATTTTTGTAATAGGAAAGAATCGCTTTTCGTGACCGGAAATGATGCCGGGACATCAGTAGGATGATTACGGCACTCATCCACAATGTACCGACACCTGAGTTAACCGTAATGATTTTTGCTTGAAAAGCAACTCTTACCTCTTGATTTATCTCCTCCATCTTTAGGGGGATTTCGTACAGGTTTGCTGACAGGCCGTGTTGTGTGCTATCTCTGAACCGGGGATGTGCGCAAATAGGTTCGCCAGCCGCCAAAGTGACTGATATCTGTGGCATCGCTGAGGCCGATCGGTTCACAGATAAATCCTTTCACCCAGTCACCGTTGGCCAGCTCAACGGTACCCAGACCGAGCGGATGTGGAATCTGAACAAGCAGGGCACCGATTGCCTGAATCGGCACCGACCAGATTTCAACCTCAATACTTGTGCCTTCGGTTTCATTGCGGACGAGGCCGGGACGTTGCGGTGGATCGCCGGCCAGCGCATACAAGCGGTAGTTTGCCGCTGTGTGAGTCTGTTGTTTGAGGGTTGCTCCCACGCTGGTGAGCTGGTGGTTGAGCGGTAATCCCTGCATGTGAGCCCCACAGACCAGCAGATCAAGGTGCGACGTCTGAGGCGGATACTGGCCACTGGCTCCGACGGGTAAACGGATACGTTGTTGCCATTCGCAAGCCAGATCCATCAGCTTTCTGTCGGAGAATGCCGGGGCAAACAGGGTAAAGCCGAATGGCATGGCTGTGTTGGTGAATCCGCCCGGGATTGCAATGGCACAGTAATCGAGCAGATTCATGAAGTTAGTGTAGTAACCAAGATTGCTGTTGCGTGTGACCGGATCCTGATTGACCGCTTCAATCGTGTAGATCGTTCCTGCGGTTGGTGTGATTACCACATCGACATTGTCCAGCAAGGCATCACAGGTGACTTGGTAATCCTGCAACTGATAAAACCCTCGGAAAGTATCCACGGCTGACAACTGTGTGGCCTGGCCGATAATGGTCTGAATCACTGGCAGACAGCGTGAGGCATCCTGTTCGAAAAACGACTGAATGGCAGCATAACGTTCAGCAACCCACGGCCCCTGATACAGCAATTTAGCGGCGGCGAGAAACGGCGATAAATCAAACGGAACCAGTTCTGCGCCCAGAGCCGTCAGTCTCTCGAGTACCTGTTCGAAACTGGTCTGGTATGCCTGATTCCCGAAAAAATTCAGTTGCTCCGGTTGTGGTACACCGATACGTAGTCCCTGAAATGTAACTTTCGGGAGCGTATGAATCGGGTGGACATCCGGTCGGGCGTAGCTGTCCTGACGATCATAGGTCGCAGCGACCTGATGCAACAACGCCAGATCTTCACCGTGACTGGTAAAAAAGGTGACACAGTCGAGGCTGCGACAGGCGGGCACCACCCCACGGCAACTGAGTACGCCTTTGGTTGGTTTGAGCCCGTAAATATTATTGAAAGCGGCCGGCACCCGACCCGAACCCGCGGTATCCGTTCCCAACGCAAACAGAACCTGACCGGTGGCAACTGCCACGGCACTGCCCGCACTTGAGCCACCGGAAATATATTCAGGATTGAAGCTGTTGGTGGTGGCTCCCCACGGACTCCGTGTTCCGACCAGCCCGGTCGCAAACTGATCCAGATTGGTTTTCCCCAGCGGAATCGCACCGGCAGCAATCAGGCGTTCGACCACAAACGCGGAATGTTCCGGATGGTAGCGATATGCTTCGCATCCGGCAGTGGTTGCCAGCCCCGCCAGATCGATATTGTCCTTGATGGCGAAAGGAACGCCATACAGCGGGAGTTCGTCTACATCGCAGGCAGACAAATCATCAAGGTATTGATCGAGTTGTGCGGGGGTGATGGTACTGATCCAGGCTTGGTGTGAGTCTGCCTGAGCCAGCTTTAGTTGTTGATGTAAAAAGTGCCGTACCGAGAGATCTCCACTGCGGTACGCGGTCTGTAATTGTGAGATGGTGAGTATGGTCATCGGTTTGCTTCCTTACATCATGAAACGGGATGAGTCGTCAGGCTGGCTGACTCAGCCGTTCTTATGGTTAAAATGGGCTGACCGGCCTGAATCGGTGAACCGGCTGTATGACAAATGGTCTCAACGGTGCCGCTGATCGGTGAGGTGACTTCCAGCTCCATTTTCATCGCTTCGAGAACCGCAATGGTCTCACCTGCCGTGACGGTTTGGCCGGGCTGAACCTGTATTTGCCAGATATTACCGGTGACATGACTTTCCACCGCTTCGCAGCCCTCATCGACAGCCCAGCTCTCAGTTTCGGTTTCCAGCGTGACATCTTCAGCAATAAAATTAGCCTGACCGCTCTCAGCCCAACGCTGTCTTTCAGCTTCGAAAGCCGTTTGCTGACGGGATTTGCACTGCGCAATTGCATCGGCATGGTTTTCAAGCAGCTTTTGGTATTCACCCAGCGAGAAAGTCGTGGTTTCTATTTTTAACGGATACTGGCCTCGCGGATGTTGCTGACGAATGGTGTGTAACTCATCGGCACTGACCGGATAGAAGCGAATCTGATCAAAAAATTGCAACAGCCAGGGTTGTTGGAAGTAAGGCGTAGTGCGGTAGCGATTCCACATCTGTAAGGTGCGCCCGACGAACTGATAGCCGCCCGGGCCTTCCATTCCATAGACACACAAATACGAGCCACCGATACCGACCGCGTTTTCCGGTGTCCAGGTCCGGGCCGGATTGTATTTGGTGGTGACCAGTCGATGGCGCGGATCCAACGGTGTTGCGACCGGTGCACCGAGATACACATCACCCAGTCCCATCACCAGATAGCTGGCATCAAAGACGATCTGCTTAACGTCATCGACCGATTGCAGGCCGTTAATCCGGCGAATAAATTCAATATTATCCGGACACCACGGCGCATCTTTTCTGACCACTTCTTCGTACTTACGAATCGCCAGCCGGGTGGCTTCATCATCCCAGGACAGCGGCAGGTGAACGATTCTCGCCGGCACTGTTAACTGGTCAATATCCCCCAGTTGTTGCTCTAATTCGATCAGTGTGTCGAGCAGTTGTCGGCGGGGCAGATGCAGATTGTCATAGTGAATTTGCAGCGAGCGAATCCCCGGCGTCAGTTCCTGAACACCGGATAATTTGCGTTGCTCCAGTCTGAGCATGAGCGCGTGTACGCGAAAACGCAGCCGGATATCCAGCACCTGAGGCCCGTATTCCACCAGCAGAAAATCTTCACCGCACTGGCGGTAGATGACCTGTTCCTGATTGGCTGAGGCCGGGATTTCAGCGACGATCGGGGTGTCTGGCAGCGCTGGTGTGAATGGATAGGGCTCAACCTGACACCGGCGGATCTGTGCATGTTGCCGTTGCTCGGCATCTTCCGCTTCGGCCAGAGAAACCGGCACAAAGTGAACCTTATCGCCTGCTTTGAGCTGACCGATTTTCCATAAATCAGCTTTGATCACGGTGGCCGGGCAGACGAATCCGCCGAGACTGGGGCCGTCCGGTCCCAGAATGACCGGCATATCACCGGTAAAATCGATGGTGCCGATCGCATAAGCATTGTCGTGGATGTTGGACGGGTGCAACCCGGCTTCGCCGCCGTCCGGGCGGGCCCAGTCCGGTTTCGGGCCGACTAAACGGACACCGGTGCGGCTGGAGTTGAAGTGCACTGTCCAACTGGCGGCAAAGAATGCCTGAATATCATCATCGGTGAAAAAATCCGGAGCACCATGCGGGCCATACATGACGTGAATCTGCCAGCTGTCGGACAGTTCCGGCAGGGCGGCCGGATGTTCCGTCACGCTTTGCGGTCGGCTGACGGACGGATCCAGATGCAGCACATCTCCGCTACGCAGGGCGCGTCCGGTATGCCCACCGAACTGACCTAAGGTAAACGTTGATTTGCTGCCGAGATAATCCGGACACTGAAAGCCACCTTCAACCGCCAGATAACTGCGGGCTCCGGGGCCGGTAATTTTACCCAGCCGTAAGGTTTGACCGGCTTGAACCTCAGTGATAGCGCCCATTTTCAGTGGTTTATCGTCCAGCGTGGCCTGAATCTCTGCACCGGTCAGAACAATCTGTTTGGTCATGTTGAATCGCAGTGTCGGACCGGTCACGATGATCTCCAGTCCGGCACAATGGTCATCATTGTGTAGCAACTGGTTGGCCAGCCGGAAGCTGAGAGAATCCATCGGCCCGGAGGGTGGTACGCCGACATGCCAGTAACCCTGACGGCCCGGATAATCCTGAATCGTCGTCTGAGTGCCGCCATTGAGAATATCGACGGTCTGTGGTTGATAAACAAAGTCATCCAGACTGCGGGTCAGAATCTTACCCGCTTGGAATAATGGCGTCTGAATCAGCTGTTGTAGATAACACTGGTTATGCTCCGGGCCGTACAGACTGATCTGGCGGAGGGCTTGGATCATGCGATCCAGTGCCTGAGCGCGATTCGTGCCGTGAACGATAATTTTTGCCAGCATCGGATCAAAATATGGGGAGACGTCTACCCCGGCTTCGATCCAGTGTTCGATGCGTAAACCCGGTAGTTGCGGCCATTCGACGTGGCTGATTAATCCGGCACTGGGTTGGAAGTTTTTATTCGGGTCTTCCGCATAAAGGCGCACCTGAATCGCATGACCGTTGGGCTGGTTGTCGTGCTGCCATGCGGATAAGTCGAGTGTGCCGGCGCCTTGCTGAACCATCCACTCGACCAGATCGATACCGAAGACTTCTTCTGTGACGCCATGTTCGACCTGTAAGCGGGTATTCACTTCCAGAAAATAGAAATGCTCGCTTCGCTGATCGAGTACGAACTCAATGGTTCCGGCACTGCGATAGTTCACCGCGGTTGCCAGCCGGATAGCGGTCTGGCGGAGCGCCTGACGCGTGGTTTCACTCAAATTCGGTGCCGGTGTTTCTTCGATGACTTTTTGGTTGCGACGTTGTGCCGAGCAGTCCCGTTCACCGAGCGCGATCACTTGTCCTTGTCCGTCACCGAAAATTTGCACTTCAATATGGCGTGCCTGTTCGATAAATTTTTCTAGGAAAATACCACTGTGACTGAAATTGTTTTCGCTCAGTCGTCGTACCGAGTCCAGAGACTGGGCCAACTCTGCGGCATTGTCGCATCGCTGCATGCCGATACCGCCACCTCCGGCAGTACTTTTGAGCATCACCGGATATCCGATTTGTTCTGCCTGTATTTGTGCATCTTCAAGATGGCTGATGAGATCACTGCCCGGCAGCAGGGGGACATTGGCTTGTGAGGCTATCGCCCGGGCGGAATGTTTCAGGCCGAATATGGTCATCTGCTCCGGCGTGGGGCCGAGAAAAGTGATGCCGGACTGCTCACATAAGGTGACAAATGCCGGGTTTTCACTCAGAAAACCGTAACCGGGATGAATGGCATCCGCTTGGCAGGATTTCGCCAGCGCGATAATTTTTTGCTGATCGAGATAAGTCGCGGCCGCAGCGCCTTCTCCGAGAGAGTAGGCTTCGTCGGCCTGAAGGACATGCAGACTTTCAGCATCTGCTTCACTGTATACCGCGACACTGGTGATATTCATCTGCCTGAGCGTTCTGATTATCCGGCAGGCAATCGCACCGCGGTTTGCAATCAATACCTTATTCAACATAAGTGATTCCGTTATTTTTTGGGTCGTCCCGTGGGTCTTATGAGCGGAATCGGGGTCGTCCCCGGCTCAGATTTTCAGACGGGCGAGGGCTCAGACGTCCCAGACCAACACGTCTATCGGTGTTGGGTTGTAGGCATTACAAGGATTGTTCAGTTGCGGGCAGTTAGAAATCAGCACAATGACATCCATCGCTGCTTTGAGCTCGACATATTTGCCCGGAGCACTGATGCCGTCTTCAAAGGTCAGACCGCCGGATTCGGTGATCGGTACATTCATGAAAAAATTAATATTGTGGGTAATATCGCGTTTGGTCATGGCGAATTCTTCATGTTCGCTGACCGCCAGCAGCCAGCTGTCACGGCAAGCGTGCATACATTTTTTGTCGATGGCATAGCGAACCGTGTTGCTCTCGGTCGCACAGGCACCGCCCAGAGTATCGTGACGGCCACACGTATCGGCAACAATCTCCAGCATCAGGTTGCCCTGATCGGAGAGGATTCGGCTGCCGGCGGTCAGGTAGACATTGCCCTGCTCACGAATCGTATCGATTGCGCTATAGCGTTCCGCTGGATTGTTTGCGTTGTAAAATAGTGTATCTGCGGCCTGATTCCCTTCCAGATCAAGAATACGGACCGTCTGCCCCTGATGGACGACTTTCATGTAGTAGTCACCGGCCGCAACGGTATCCCGGCGGATTGCATCTTCAGCGCGTAATGGACTTTCAATAATCATCAGAGTACCTCCTGAGGGGATATGCAGTGGTAGCGGCGGTTATTTTCAAGACCGCGTTGATTTTCATCTTTTCCGTGTGCGGGTTCGGTAATAATGGCGGTTTCACTGGATTGGGTCAGTGTCAGTTGTACGGGCTTAAACGGATATTCAGACGCCGGGTTGAGCGGATGCGGGCAAGTGGTCAGGATGACCAGTGTTTCCATTTCGAAATACAGGGCAATACTATCACCGGGCTGGCTATGGTCTTTCTCATAGATGAGGTGACCCGCCGCATCGGTGCGTACCTGGCTGAACAGGTTCAGATTGGCGGCCAGATCGCGTTTGCCGAGGCCATATTTGGCAACTTCAACCAGCAGAGCGTCATAGCCGTTCTGTTTCCATTGATTCCGGTCAGTTTGATAACTGCGCTCTCCCCATTTTTGGGCTACTTTGGCTTTATTGGTGACGCCACAGACGGTGTCGATCCAACCGGTATCATCGTGTTCGATGCGACAAAAGATCCGCCCCATATCCGAGTAAAGGCAGTGGCCGGCCGTGAGTTTAAAGGTGTGCTGGCATTTGAGTGTATCGGGGGCATTGTAGCGCTCCAGCAGATTTTCCGGATTGTAAAACAGTACACTCAGATTCGCACCACCTTCAATATCGGTCGCTGTCAGTGTATAGCCGCGTGGTATTTTCATCGACCAGTGAGAGGCACCGGGAATGACTTCAGTAAAAATAACTTCTGGGGCTGAAGGTTGCGTCGGTTTGGTATAAGACATTATTTTTTCATTCGGTATCTTTTCATTAGACACGTTTTCATTAGATATGGTTGTATTAGACATTGTGCGTTCCTCAGATTGCATCAGGAATCGGTGGGCTCACCGGACTGAAACGTTCAGTCAGCAGATGAAGTGTCTGATCGGATTGAGCCGCGGTTTTATGTAAAGGAATATCGAAGGTCACTTGTGCGCCGTAGCGTTCCGGTGATTGTGGGTCAATACGCGGATGGTCAAACACCCAAATCCGGCTGCCAAGATGGAAGCCTTCGCTCAAATCGTGGGTAATCATGAATACCGTCAGATGTTGTTCCTGCCACAGCTTCCGTACCAGTTCGTGCATGTCTTTACGAATGCCGGGATCCAGCGCCCCGAATGGCTCATCCAGTAACAGAATGCGCGGCTGTTTGACCAGTGACTGAGCGATTGATAGTCGTTGGCGCATTCCCCCGGAGAGCTGGTGGGGATACTGATGTTCGGCATGACTGAGTCCGACTTGTGCCAACATGGCGCGAGCCTGTTGCTGAGCCAGTTGCCGCTGGTGGCCAAATGTACGGCCCAACAGGTGACCACTCAACTGAGAACAACCGAATTCCAGCCCGATCATGACATTCTCCAGTACGGTCAGGTGGGGAAAGACCGAATATTTCTGAAACACAATGCCCCGCTCGACGCTGGGTTCTTGCCGAAGCGGTTGACTGTCGAGCAGAATCTCACCCCGGCTGACTGATTCGGTTCCCAGTAACAGGTTGAGAAAGGTGGTTTTACCACAGCCGGAGGCTCCGACAATACTGATAAACTCGCCTTCATGGACATTGAGGTTGAGCCGTTCAAGGACAATGTTATCGTCGTATTCTTTCCACAGATTGCGGATTTGCAGCATCGGTTGTTTCATCTGCTTACCCTCCCTGAGTCTGGTGATGCCATGGGTTGATCCGGCGGGAGAGGTGCCTGAGCAGCCAGTCCATCGCAAAAGCCAGCAGGGTAATCCACAAGACATACGGCAGAATGATGTCCATGGACAGATAACGCCGGACCAGAAAAATCCTATATCCCAGCCCTTCGGTGGCGACGATTGCTTCAGCAGCAATCAGAAACAGCCAGGCGCTGCCCAGCGTCAGCCGGACGGCATCGATGAGATGTGGCAAGATTTGCGGGACAATCACGCGGACAATCATTTGCCAGCTATTGCCCCCCAGTGTCTGCGCTTTGATCAGTTGTTCTGCTGGGAGTGACTGGGTTTTTAACTGGATATCACGGATGATGATTGGGCAGATCCCAATCACGATAAGGGTAACTTTGGATAGCTCTCCCAGCCCGAGCATAATGAATAGGATAGGGAGGATCGCCATCGGCGGGATCAGGGAAATCGCAGTCACGAAAGGTGATAACGAAGACCTGATCAGGGGAAGAATACCATTGGCGACCCCAAAACAGAGACCGATGAGCGCACTCAACCCGACACCGATACCCAGCCGTTGCAGGCTGGCTAGTGTATCGTTGAGCAGCAGATACTCTCCGGTCCGTTTGCTTGGTGTGAATGCCATCCGCTCAACAGCAGTAGCAAAGCTGCTGAAAGAGGGCAGCAATTTATCTGCCGGGTTGACGCTCAGACGGGCATCCGAGGCGACAAGGTAGATGATAAGGACAATCACAAAGGGCAAAGCCCCTAACATCAGGCGCAGTAACGGTGAGGGTTTCCGGTTAATGAGTCGGGTCATAACTACTCCAGATCCACAGTTGGTTCGGTGCGACAGTCGACTTCACACGATTACAGTTTTTGTTCGGCCGCCAGTTGCATGTAGGTCGGATTGAAGCGGAGCTTAATATTGTCAGCATTACCGAATACCCCGGTCGGCGTTTCGATGCCGATAAAGTTGGCATCCGGGGCGCCTTCGCCCAGCAGACCGTGATCAAAAGAGAACTGCGCGACTTTCTGCATGGTTTTCATTAATGAAGCGCTGTTGGTAAATTGCACCGCATCGGCAGGCGAGAAGAACATTTGGGTGGCCTGTAGTTGGGCGTTATAACCGGCCAGATCGGTGCCAGATGCTTTCGCCATCATCGTTTTGGCAGCGTCGGCCTTGTCTTGTGATTTCATCACTGACATCACTTCATACCATGCACCGGTCAGGGCTTTGGCAAACTTGGGGTTGTCTTGCAGGGTTTTGGTATTGGCGACCAGCAGATCGATAATTTCTCCGGGGATTTTTGCTGAGTTAAATACCTGTGATGTATCGGGAAGTGCGGTAATTTCGCTCAGTAATGGATTCCAAGTGACGACAGCGGTGACATCCTGAGTCTGATAAGCCGCTACGATATCGGCATCGGAGGTGTTGACGACATGTACATCTTTTTCTGACAAGCCAGCGGCTTCGAGTGCCCGGGCCAGCAGGTAATGTGACACGCTGAGTTCGACCAGATTGATATTCTGACCTTTGATATCAGCCAGCGTTTTATGTGCGCCTTTTAAAACGATGCCATCATTACCCGCGGAAAAATCACCGACGATGACAGCCGTTGAATCAACGCCACTGGCTGCCGGAATCGTCAGGGCATCCATATTGGTCATCACGGTTGCATCGAACTGTCCTGCGGTGTATTGATTGATCGATTCAACATAATCATTGACCTGAACGACGTTGATTTGAATTCCATATTTATCGGCCCACTTTTTCAGAATGCCGGAGGAATCAGCATAATCCCATGGCATCCAACCCACATAAATCGACCATGCTAACGTAAATTGTGATTTTTCTTCGGCAGATGCCGGACGGGAAAGCGTAAGAGAAGATATGAGAGTGACAGATAAAACGAGTGCCGTGAGATACGGTTTCAGGAAAAATTTCATAGACCACCTCCACTGTGGGTCATAGGTATGAACAAGCGCATCAGAGACATAACCAATAATATAATTGGTTGGCCTCCCGGGCTTTTGTCCCGCCGTGTGACCTCCGCTGAGGTTGACGTCTCTCGGACCAGTCACTGCCGTGGCAGCCGGAACCCTAGACATCTATTTGACAAATTGTGATTAAAAATACTACTGCTTATGCTCTTCGCAACTAACGAGAGAAAACAGCAAAGGACATGCCAAACCTTAAAATATTATAAATAACAATAAATTAAATTGATGTTTTTGTTTCTTGTTGGCGAGTCGGTCACCGTGCTGGTGCATTTTTGCACTGTTTTGGTGGGGGCAAAAAAGCCCTGCATGAATGAACAGGGCTTTGTGAATGCTGTTTCTGTCTGATCGGATTATTTCTGCAATACCGAAATATCAGCAATTTCTAAGAATAGATTGCGCAGATCGTTGAGCAGGGTCAGACGGTTGATTTTCAGGGCTTCATCATCCGCCATGACCATCACATCTTCAAAGAATGCGTCAACCGGTTCTTTGAGTGCCGCCAACTGGTTTAGTGCTGACTGATAATCACCGTTAGCAAATGCCGGTTCCAGAGCTTCACTCAGAACGGCGACATTCTCTGCCAGTGCCACCTCAGCCCCTTCTTGAAGCAGGGCTAGGTCTACCTCTTCTGCCAGTTGACCGTCAAATTTGGCCAAAATATTACCGACACGTTTATTGGCCGCAGCCAGTGAATCTGCTGCATCGAGGGTACGGAAGTGAGAAACCGCTTTAACACGCTGATCGAAATCAGTCGGTTTGGTTGGATGACGAGCCAATACGGCCTGAATGACATCAACGCTGAATCCCTCATCTTGATACCAGGCGCGGAAACGGCCGAGCATAAATTCGATCACATCATGTTCTACATTTGCATTGGTGAGTTTATCACCGAACTGTGCTGTCGCTTCGGCAACTAAATCAACCAAATCTAACTGATAGCCGTTTTCGACAATAATCCGCAGAATGCCTAATGACGCCCGGCGCAATGCGTATGGATCTGACCCTTTCGGTGCCTGACCGATACCAAAAATACCGACAATGGTGTCAAGCTTATCGGCAATCGCGACTGCAGCGGAGATGGCGTTGCTCGGCAGACGATCACCGGCAAAGCGTGGCATGTACTGTTCATTGAGTGCCAGAGCAACCTCTTCCGCTTCACCGTCATGGCGCGCATAGTGCATCCCCATGATGCCCTGAGTCTCGGTGAATTCAAACACCATGGAGGTCATCAGGTCACATTTTGCCAGTAACGCTGCGCGGGTTGCTTTCTCGACATCGGCACCAATGCTTTTTGCAATATAGGCGGCTAACACCGCAATCCGGTCGGTTTTATCTTTGATGCTGCCCAGTTGTTTCTGGAAGATGGCCGTTTCGAGTTCTGGCAGACGATCAATTAACGGACGTTTGCGGTCATTGTTGAAGAAAAACTCAGCATCTGCGAGACGGGGGCGAACTACTTTTTCATTCCCTTCAATAACGTGGCGTGGTTCTTTTGACTCAATATTAGAGACGAAAATGAACTTTGGTAGCAGGTTTTTATTGACGTCGTAAACCGGGAAATACTTCTGATCACCCTTCATGGTGTAAACCAGTGCTTCTGAAGGAACTTTAAGGAATTTTTCTTCAAAAGAAGCGGTTAAAACGACCGGCCATTCGACCAGCGATGCAACTTCTTCAACCAAGTCTTCTTCCAGATCTGCAATCCCACCAACGTCTGTCGCTGCTTTTTTTGCATCCGCAATAATGATTGCTTTACGGGTTTCGTAATCTGCGATGACTTTGCCGCGTTCCTGCAGAATGCCGGGATACTGGCTTGCTGATTCGAGGGTCAGTTCAGGTTCACCCATAAAGCGGTGACCGCGAATTACCCGGTCAGACTGAACGCCGAGGATCTCACCTTCGATCAATTCTTCATCCAACAAAATGGTCAGGGTTTTGACTGGGCGGATAAATTGGGTGTCTTGGTCGCCCCAACGCATCGGTTTGGCGATTGGCAGGTTCGATAACGCTTTGGCAGCGAGTTCAACCATCAGTGCTTTTGCGGACTGGCCTTTTACCGCTTGTTTGAACAGCAACCATTCCCCTTTATCGGTTGTCAGCCGTTCTGCTTGTGCAACCGTAATTCCGTTGCCACGGGCCCAGCCTTCAGCCGCTTTGGTTGGGTTACCGTCAGCATCAAATGCGGCGGTAACTGCCGGGCCGCGTTTTTCGACGACTTTGTCCGGCTGCTGTTCTGCCAATGCAGTGACTTTCAATGCCAGACGGCGCGGTGTGGCGTACCACTGCATTGTTTCAAAAGGCAAATCAGCAGCGTTGAGTTCGGCCTGAAAGTTGTTGTAAAACGCTTCAGCCAGTGTGCGAAGCTGTGTCGGTGGGAGTTCTTCCGTTCCCAATTCGATTAAAAGTTCTTTAGCCATGCTTTTCTCTCCCTTTATGCCTGTTGGTCTTGCTTTTTGCACATTGGGAAGCCCAACGCTTCACGAGATGCGTAATAAGCTTCTGCGACTGCTTTGGTCAAATTACGAATCCGTAAAATGTAGCGCTGACGTTCTGTCACCGAGATCGCTTTGCGTGCATCGAGCAGGTTAAATGCATGTCCTGCTTTTAAAATGCGTTCATAAGCAGGTAACGGGAGTGGTGTTTCTAGTTCCAGCAGATGCTGACACTCTTTTTCACATTGATCGAAGAAGGTGAACAGGAAGTCCACGTCTGCATGTTCAAAGTTATAGGTCGACTGTTCGACTTCATTTTGATGATAAATGTCACCGTAGGTGACTTTACCCAGCGGCCCGTCCGTCCAGACGAGATCATAAACGGAATCGACGCTCTGAATATACATTGCAAGACGTTCTATTCCGTAAGTAATTTCACCAGTGACGGGTTTGCATTCCAGACCGCCGACTTGTTGGAAATAGGTAAACTGGGTGACTTCCATACCATTGAGCCAAACTTCCCAGCCGAGTCCCCATGCGCCCAGAGTCGGGTTTTCCCAGTTATCTTCGACAAAGCGGATGTCGTGGACTTGTGGGTCAATCCCCAGAGCTTTCAGTGAGCCCAGATAAAGTTCTTGGATATTATCCGGTGACGGTTTGATCATCACCTGAAACTGATAATAGTGTTGCAGACGGTTCGGGTTTTCACCGTAGCGACCATCGGTCGGGCGACGGGAAGGCTGCACATAAGCTGTCGCAATTGGCTCGGGGCCGATTGCGCGCAGGCAAGTCATCGGGTGAGACGTGCCTGCACCCACTTCCATGTCTAAAGGTTGAACAATCGTACATCCTTGACGGGCCCAATAATCCTGCAGCGCGAGGATCATCCCCTGAAAGGTTTTGATATCATAGTTTGTTTGCATAGTCGGGTTCGCGCGAGTTGTTTGAATCATGAAAAATAACGTTGAATTATACCGATATATTGACGCATCGAGTAGTGGCAATCTTGTTTAATTGTTGTGCATTGTTCTTTTCACGGCATAAAACCGATACGATGCTTGTTTTCCGCACATAAGCCCGTTAAAATCGCTGCGTCTTTGGGGAGTAGCTTACCACGCCATTGGTTCAGAATGGGACAATTCTGCGGCAATGTTACTGGTTCGTTCGTCAACATCATTGGTGCCCGTCACCGTGGCGTTCGAGACTCGCAGGAGTTTAGCAAGACCTTAGACAAATATTGCGGTACTAGGGGTAGGGCGCGATATTTGTCTATGGTTAGTCATCCTGCCCCGAGAGCATGTCGTGAATATTTTAGCTATATCAATCACAACTGTAACGCTGGCAGAGATCGGTGATAAAACTCAACTTCTTTCATTAATGTTGGCAAGCTGCTACCGCAAGCCGTTGCCAATCATTAGCGCTATCTTCCTTGCAACACTGGTCAATCATGCCCTCGCGGCCTGGCTGGGCGTCGTCGTTGCTGAATACCTTTCTCCGGATATTTTAAAATGGGTCATCTTCGTCAGCTTTTTAGCGATGGCAGGCTGGGTGCTGATTCCAGATAAAATGGATGATGCTGGTGCCTGTTCGAGTCGGGGCCCGTTTGTCGCCAGTTTTATTGCGTTTTTCGTAGCAGAAATCGGGGATAAAACACAGATCGCGACTTCCGTGTTAGGGGCTCAATTTGCCGATGGTTTGCTCTGGGTTGTTTTGGGTACGACCATTGGGATGATGATCGCGAATGTGCCGGTGGTGTTGATCGGGAAGCTTTCTGCTGATCGACTACCTTTGGGGCTGATCCGGAAAATAACAGCTGTTGTGTTTGTCGGCTTGGCTGGCGTAGCAATTTTATACTGAGTCGGTTATTGGTGAACAATATCGGTGACAAGCGTGATATCTGACATACATGCGTCATCAATCTCATGCTACTGTGATGCTAGGACGTCAACAAAGGGAGTTGCGTATGTTAGTTCGTTACACTGGCATGAGCTTGAAAAGCCAATTCTACTTGTACGCTTTTGGCTTTATTCTGACCATACTGGGCATGATGTTAACCGATATGTGGTTACCGATGGTGGTGGGTTCTCTCATTCTGATGGGGTTGCTCGTTGAGTCTTGGATCCAGATTTTTCATGTGGTGCCGCTGCATCAGGAAGTTCGCGCCCTGAAAAAACAGGTGGAAAAACTGCAACATCATTATCAGGATGAGAAGAACCTCTGATGCTTCAGCGTGTCAGACATGACATGTTTTGTGATGCTTATTCCACTTCTTTCGGGCAACTTTTTGCTCACCGGGCAACTTCTTGCTCGCCTCCGGGCAAGATCTTGCTTGTATCTATCTTTGTCTCTTTATAACTATTTGATTTTATTAGTATGTGTGAGTTGGCACACCCCTTGCTCTAACAGTTCAAGAGCCTAAAGGTTCTATGTGCATTAAAAACATGAACTTATTATAGATAATTGAAGGAATTA